>NZ_BAAGZI010000451.1:0-4403 GCF_054778695.1 Actinocorallia lasiicapitis | reverse complement strand
ACGTCTTGATGACCCGTGGCCGAGCGACCACACCTTCCGCCACCGCCGAGGTGGAGGAGGAAGCGAGCAGAACCGCCACAACAGCGGCCCCAACGGTGAGCGCCTTCATGGGCAGGACCGTAACACTCGGTCCGACTTGCACGCTGCCCGCCTCCGCACCAGCGACGACCTGGCTAAGGCCGCTCACCCCCACTACCCGACCGTCCACCTGCGCCAGTTCGCCGAGGGATTCCGGACCTCCGGCGCTGTCCGGAATCCCGTGCCTGATGGTGGCTCAGGTTGTCAGGTGGGTGGCGAGGGTGCGGGCTTTGGTGAGGGCGGTGGTGTATTCGCTTTGGGCGCGGGGGGTGTTCGGTTGGAGGGTCAGGGTGGTGGTGATCAGGGAGACGGTCATGCCCATTTCGGTGCCGAGGATCAGTTCCAGGACGGGGGTGGCGTGGTCGCGGTCCTGGTTGATCGTTCCGGGCGCGTAGTCGCCGCCGCGGCTGGTCACCAGGATGAGGGGGCGGCCGGCGAGGGGGGACGGATCGGAGCTTGTCGCCGGTGCGGTGAGGCCTGGGACGTGGATGTGGTCGAGCCATGCCTTCACCGTTGACGGCAGTCCGTAGTTGTAGAGCGGATAGCCGATCAGCACGACGTCCGCGGACAGGAGTTCGTCGACCAGTTCCCGCTGGAGTTCCTCGGGGTGGCCGCCTGGGCGGATGTCCTGGGGGCGCAGCCCTTTCGCCCAGTGGAGGGATGGATGGGGGAGGTGGGGTGGGGGTGTGGTGTGCAGGTCGCGGTAGACGACCGTGTTTTCGGGGGAGGCGTCGCGGAATGCGGTGGCGAAGGCAGCCGTGATGGATCGTGAGCGTGACGCCGCCGAGACGTCGGCGGACGAATCCAGGTGCAGCAGTCTCATCCGGCGGCGCCGTCCCGGACGCGCAGGGCCACGCCTCGTTCGGCCGTCCCGTCCGGCCTCGTCCATTTCACCACGACCTGTCCGATGTCTGGTGCGTCCAGGATTCGGATGACTTCGATCGTGGTGGTGCCCTGTTCCAGGAGGGTCGCGGCCTGGGCGTCGGCGACGGTGAATCCGGCCGTCGGCAGGGGCGCGGGGACGGGACGGACCTCGACCGTCGGGTCGGGGGTGTCGCTGAGGCTCTGGTGCTGCGGGACGGCCTCGCCGCCCAGCAGTGCGGCGAGCCGCCCGACCAGGACCGGGTCGTGGACGCCGTCGTAGATCCAGCGTCGGCCCAGCACGCCGTGCTCGGACGTCCCGATCAGCGCGTGGTCGGCGCCTTCCAGCGGTGCGCCGCGGTAGGCCAGGGGCACGAAGTAGGCGTGCGGGCCGTGGGCGACGACCATGAACTCCAGTCCGACCTCACCGTCGGGATCGTCCAGCCGGAACCCGCCCACACGCTCCAGGGTCGCCGTGCCGCCCCGCCACCAGGGGCGGCTCGGGAGCCAGCCGGCCAGCAGTTCGAGCTTGGACGGGGTAAGTTCTGTCCGATGAATGATCGCCATAACGGACATTCTTCCAGGAAGATCACCAGTGTGCGGGGCGTGCCAACGGTGGTGAGACGCGGGTGGTGGCGTCGCCGCGCGCCGCGGTGAGCTGCGATCGGGTGAGGAACAGGGCGCCCGTCAGATCGGCTCCCGCCAGGTTCGCGTCGCGTAGGTCCGCGCCGATGAGGTCCGCCGAGCGCAGATCCGCGCCGGACAGGTCGGCGGCGATGAGCAGCGCTCCCCGCAGGTTCGCGCCCCGCAGCGAGGCCCCTTTCAGCCGTGCGCCGATCAGATCCGCGCCCCGGTGGTTGCGTTTGCGTCCCGGCACCGCCGCCCTCGCCTGCTCGCTGGCCTGCACCAGCAGCGGGTTCACCTCGCCCCGCACGGCTGCGACGTCCACCGCGGCCAGCTCCCGCGCCGCACTGGAGGCGAGCGTGTCGACCCGCGCGAACGCCTCGTCGAGCACGGCCCGCAGCCCGGCCTCGACCGGCAGGCCCCGCGCCTCGTCCAGATAGCGCAGCAGTTCGTGCAGGTGCCGCATCACGGGGAACGCCGCGAACATGGCGGTCGCCGTGCCCGGATCGTCCCGCCAGGACCGGCCCCCGAACGTCACCTGAGAGACCCGCTGCCCCGCTCCGAAGCAGTCGAAGACCGTGCAGCCGGTGAACCCGATCTTCCGCAGCGACCCGTGCACGCCGCACCGGTAGTCGGCCGCCAGATTCGCGCACGGCTTCCCGGCCGGCTTGTCGACCGCGAAATCAGCCGACGCCGCGAACGGCAACGCCACACAGCACAGCGCGAAACACCGGGAACAGTCCGCCTCCAACTCCATCCGCTCAACCTACCGACCCACCCCAGCCCACGCTGATTCCCGGGCCCGAGGACACTCGACGCTTCGGCGATCGAGGACCGGTGACCTCGGCAGCGAGCGGATTCCGGGGCGCGTGATCCCTGCCGCCCGTGGGCTCGGCACCTCTGGTCCTGTGGTGGGATGGCGGGATGCGCGCCGCTACCTTCCCCGTCCTTCTCGCCTGTGCGGTGTTCTTGACGGCGTGCGGCACGCGCACCGACTCGCCGTCCAGCGGCGTGTCGAGCAGCCCTGCTCTTCCCGGCAGCCCTGATGACCTGGCTCAGGACGGGGTGAGGATCATCGGTATGAGTGGCTGGTCGCGTCAGGAGACGCCGCCGGTGATCTCCGCTGATTTCGAGGTCACCAACCACGAGCGCGAACCGTTCACCTACACCGTCACCTTCGACGTGCTCACCGGCTCCGGCACGGTGCTGGAGAACACGAGACGGACGGTGCCCGCCGTGGCGCCCGGCCAGACCGTCAAGGGCACCGTCGGCCTGAGCGGTTCCGCGCCGGGCCCGCCTCCCGGCAAAGGACGTGTGCGCATCGAGAAAGTCCGACGGGTCCCCACCGCCGAGGCTCCAGCCGAGACCGGCCCCTGCCCGCCTTCCGGGGTGCGTCTGACGGCCGACGACGGCGATGCCGCCATGGGGCTGCGCGTCGTAGGGCTCCGTCTGACGAACTGCGGGACCCGTGCCTACCACCTCAACGGCTTCCCGATTCCGCGGCTTCTGGACGAGGACAGGAAGCCCGTTCCCACTGTCAAGATCTTCAAGGGCAGCGGCGGCATCGCCATGATGGACGACTTCGATGCCCCGCCCCGGCCGGTGGTGTTGGAGCCGGGCCAGACCGCTCATGCCGGGCTGATGTGGCGTAACACCAACGACGGCAGCGGCGCCTCGGTCAACGTTCCCTACGTCAGGGTCGTGGCCAAGGCCGGAGCCCAGCCCGTCATGGTCACTCCGGAGCTCGACCTGGGAACCACCGGAAGGCTCGCTGTCAGCCCCTGGCGGAAAGCCCCGGCACCCTGACCACTCCCGGCGCGTGCGGTTCGAGCCCACGCCCGGCTTCCGTTGGGCCCCGTGCCTTCGTCGAGCGCAATCGTGGCGACGTCGTGCGACCGAGCGGCTGCCCATCCGCGACGCCATGCCCCAACGGGCCATCCAAGAGGATTACCGAGGGTGATGGACTATGCGATTTGGGTGGGGCGAGCGTAGCGGCAAGGGGTTGGGGGCCACTGTGGGGGACGGCGGCGGGGACGCGATGAGGGAGGGCCTGGGAGAGCGATGGGGGATAAGGACAGATTTGGGATGGATCGGCCCGGGGTTTGGGAGGCCCCCTGTGCTGAGCGGGATCGGGAGCTGGCCGAGGCGTTGGCGCGGCGGGAGGAGGATGCCGCGGTCCGGCTGCGGGAGGCCTGTGCCGGGCGGCTCTACGATTTCGCGCTCATGTGGACGGGGGAGCCGAGCCATGCGGAACGGGTGGTGCACGACTGCCTGGTCGACGCCGTTCGGCGCGCGGCCCGGGCTCGTGACCGTCGGCGGCTGACGGCCTGGTTGTACGCGTCCGCGCGACGGGCCCTGCGGGACCGGCATGTGCGCAATCCGCTGGATCTGCCCGGCGGGGACGCGCTGGCGTTGAGTGAGCGGGAGGTGCTGCTGCTCACCGTCCGGCACGCGCTCACGGCACAGGACCTCGCGGTCGTGCTGGAGACGTCACCGCGCCGGGCGGGCCGCAAGATCCGGAAGATCACCCGGCGGGCGCGCGCCGAACTCGCCGACGGCCTCCGCGCGACCCCGACCCCGACGCCGCCGCTGCCCGCGGGCTTGGACGCGCGGATCACGCACACCCTCACCGACGCGGTCCTCGCGCCCTACCGGGACGAGATCACGGGCCGGTCGGGAAACCTCACAGACGACGGCACCCCCCACCAGCCGGACGCGCCGCCCCCACTGCTCCGCCGCACCCTGCACACCCTGCTGTCGTCGAGCCGCCGCGCCGCGCTGCTCGGACTGTGCATGGCCGGCGCCGCCACGATGACCGCGTTGCTCGCGCCCGCCCTGCT
>NZ_BAAGZI010000450.1:0-4430 GCF_054778695.1 Actinocorallia lasiicapitis | reverse complement strand
CCAGGACCCCGCCGGCTACGCCTCGGTCTTCGCCGACCCCGGCCGGCGCACCGCCCGCGGCCGGGTCTTCGACCCCAAGTCCTACGAACCGCCCCTCGACTCGCTGCTCGCGCTGGCCACGCGCGCCCCCCGCGCCTGCGTCAAGGTCGCCCCCGGCCTCCCCTACGAGGCGATCCCCGACGGCGCCTCCACCGAGTGGATCTCCGACCACGGCGAGGTCAAGGAGGCCGCGCTCTAGCTCGGCACCCTCGCCGACGGCGACCGGCGGCGCGCCACCCTCATCCGCGACGGCCGGATCAGCACCCTCGTCCCCGACCCGTCCCTCGGCGACCCGCCGGTGACCCCGTGGGCCCGCTACCTCTACGAGCCGGACGGCGCCGTGATCCGCGCCCATCTGGTCGCCGAGGCGGCCGCCCTCGTGGACGGCGCGCTCGCCGACCCCCGGATCGCCTACATCACCTCCGACCGGCTGGCCGACACCCCGTTCACCGCCGCTTATGAGATAAAAACGGTGATCCCTTTCTCGGTGAAACGGCTGAAAGTGCTTCTCAGAGAGGCGGATATCGGAACGCTCACCCTGAAAAAGCGAGGCTTCGCCGCCGATCTGGACCGGCTGCACAAGGACCTCAAACCGTCCGGTTCCCTTACCGGCACGGTCGTTCTGACCCGGACGGGCGATTCTCCGGTTGCTCTTCTCTGCGGCAAGATCTGATGGCGGTCGGTCAACGATCCGCTAAAAGATGCCGCCATTCCGGCATTGGTGTCACTAGTCTGGGTGAAAGAGGAGCCTGACAGGGGGTCGGCGATGACAGAGACGATCTTGTTCTGTCCGAAATGCCGTGCTGAAATGACGAGCCACCGGCTCGGCGAAATAACGATCTTTCAGTGCGACTTCTGCCGCGGGGTCTTCGTCAGTGAACCTGGCCTCTTCCAGCTCATCGACGGCACCCGGCACGAGCCGCACCAGCATCCGGCAAACCCGCAGCCCCAAGGCGCGGCGCGCGGTCCGTACGCGGGACGGCACCGCCAGAACACGACGGACATCCCCCGCAACAACCCACCCATGCCACGTTAACTGATATTCGCCGGAAGTCCCCGCATTCCATTCTCCGCCTTATCGCGTTCGCGATCAAGCACTAATGTGTGAGCTTCAATCAATGCCGCGATCCCTTCGGTTAATTAGAGGCAGGCAGGATCGCCGGCACACGACAGGAGCATCGGGTGGAAACGAATCACAACTTCCTGCAGACTGGGGGTCAACCGGTCTCGGACCGGATGCGGGAGTTGCTCGCCCGTGCGGCGCAGGACCATGTGTACGAATCCCGTTCACAGGGTCAGGTCCTGGACGAGATCCGTCAGCGGCTCGAAGGCATGGAGTGGCTGCTGCGGGAGGTCCGCGAGCGCGAGCTCACGGGACTGACGGGCCAGCTGGACACCGTACGGGGACAGATGGACGAGCTCACCGGCAAACCGCCGGAATGGGCCGAAGGTCTGGCCGAGCACATCGAGGCCGTGGGTGAGCGGGTCAAGCCGGTCAGCGAGCTGCCCGCGCTCTGGGCGGACGTCGGCGTCGTCGCCGAGAACGTCGACGAGAGCCTCAACCGGCTGCAGAGCGTCCTCGACTCCGCGCAGAGCATCGCGGACGCCACCGCCGCCGCGTCCCAGCGGATGGAGGACATGGCCAAGCGGCTCGACAAGCTGCAGGGCAGCATGGAGGCCGCGTCGGTCCGCTTCAACCGGCTCGACAAATCCCTCGCCGAGCTCGGGCACCGGTCGGAGAAGCTGGAACACACCCTGGGCGACGTCACCAAACGCGTCGACCAGTCGCTGGGCGAGATGGCCGAGAAGTTCGACCAGTCGCTCGAGGCGATGGGCGGCAAGGTCGAAGCGGTCGGCGGACGCCTCGAAGGCCTGGACGGACGGGTCGAAGGCCTGTCCAGCAAGATCGACGGTTTTGACAGCCGCTTCGACGCGCTGGGCGAGCGGATCACCCAGCTCCCCGCCGCCCTGGAGATCAACGAACTGCACCGGCGGCTGGCGGAGCTCGCTGCCCGCCCGGTGGTCGACTACAGCGACCGGTTCGACGAGCTGGAGCGCCAGGTCAGCACCGTCACCGACCCGCTCATCGTGGAGCTGCGCACCCGTCCCGACCGGGGCGAGGTCGAGGACACCGTCGCCAAGATCGTCGAATCGGCGCACGGCGACCTGGCCAAGCGCGTCCAGAACATCCACGAGGAGGTCACCAAGCAGGTCGGTGCCGTCCACGAGGACATGAGCAAGCGGTTCGACGGCAACACCGACGACGTCGCCCGCAAGTTCGAGCACGTCCGCGAGGACCTCGGCAAGAAGTTCGACGTCATCCACGACGACGTCGCCAAGCGGGTGGAGAGCGTGTTCGAGGAGGTCGTCAAGCGCACCGACTCCGTCCACGACGAGGTCACCAAGCGCACGGACGCCGTCCACGAGGAGGTCGCCAAGCGCTCCGACCTGGTGCAGAGCGAGCTCGGCCGGCGGGTCGAGGGCGTCCAGGAAGAGGTGGGTAAAAAGGTGACCGCGGTCCACGAGGACGTGCTGAAGCGGCTCGCCACCCTCGAAGAGACCATGCTCGCGCTCGCCGAGGCGCTGCTGCGCCCGCGCCGCGAGGGCAAGGAATAGCGACAGTCACCCCGTGGCCTTACGGAGGGCTCCCGGCGAGTCTCTCCGTAAGGCCACGTGTGTGATCAGTCACGTGTTACGTTCTGTCTTCGTAAAATCACTCCTCATCCCCTTCGGAATCCGTTTACATGGACCTCGTGACCACCGCAAAAGCACCCGAGGCCGCGGCCAGGGCCCTACCGATCGGCAACCCGCCGGACGAGGGCACCCTGCGCTGGGTCCAGGAGTGCCTGGGCGCTGGCAGCAAGGTCAAGATGATCCGGCCGCTGACCGGTGGAACGGACCACACCAACCACGCCCTCGTCGTCGAGACCCGGTCGGGCACCCCGCACCGGTTCGTGCTCCGACGGTGGACTTCGTGGGATCCGGAGTTCCCGCCCGAACGTGAGATCGCCGCGCTCGCCCTGCTGGCGGGCTGTGAGATCCCCACCCCGCAGCTCATGGCCGCGGACCCATCCGGCGCCCGCTGCGACGCCCCCGCCCTGCTGATCACCCGGCTGCCCGGCCACCCGCCGCGGCCCGCCCCCGACGACCTGTCGGAGTACCTGATCCAGCTCGCCGCGGCCCTGCTGTCCATCCACGAGGTGGGCGGAGCCTCCACGATGCCCCCGTACACGCCCTACAACCGGCTGGACGTGCGGCAACCGCCCCGCCAAGCCCAGAACCCCGGCCTGTGGGAGAAGGCGTTCGACGTCGTCTCCGGGCCGCAGCCGGAGTTCCTGCCGCGGTTCATCCACCGCGACTACCACCCCGACAACACCCTGTGGGCGTACGGACGGCTCCAAGGCGTCATCGACTGGGACAAAGCGTCCTACGGGCCGATCGGCATCGACATCGCGCACATGCGCTGGAACCTGCTGCTCCGCTACGGCCTGGAGGCCGCCGACCGCTTCGCGTCCGCGTTCGAGCAGGTCCGCGGCGCCTACGAGCACAACCCGTACTGGGACGTCCGCTGCGTCGTCGACCTCCTCCCCGAGGAGGACGACCACTTCCTCGACGAACGCCGCACCGCCCTCCTCGAGGACTACCTCCGCGAACTCCTCGCCCGCATGGGCGTCCTCCGCCACTGATCTTGTTGGCAGAATGCCCGGTATGACCGACTCCAAGTCGATGCTGCTCGACTATCTGAGAATGTCCCATGACGCCCTCACCTCGAAGCTCGAAGGGCTCTCCGAATACGACGTGCGGCGGCCCCACACGCCCACCGGGACCAATCTGCTCGGTCTGGTCAAACACTGCGCCGGAGTGGAATCCGGCTACTTCGGCGTCACCTTCGGCAGGCCCGTGAGCTGGGGTCCCGGCTGGCTGAACGGAGACCTCGGCGACGACGACCCCCAGATCGACCTGTGGGTGCCGGCCGACGAAACCCGCGCCCACGTCCTCGACCTGTACCGGCGCTCCTGGGAGCTGACCGAGAACACCATCACCGAGCTCGACCTGGACTCATTGGGGGTCGTCCCGTGGTGGCCGGCCGACCGGGCCGCGGTCACCCTCCACAAGGTCGTCCTGCATGTCGTCAGCGACCTCGCCCGGCACGCCGGGCACGCCGACATCATCCGAGAATCCATCGACGGCGTCGCCGGACTGCGAGCACCGGGCAACAACCTTCCCCACCAGGACGCCGACCGGTGGCGCGAGTACCGAGCGAAGGTCGAACAGGCCGCACGCGACGCCAAGGAGTAGAAAGACACCAGGCGTAGAAATGCGAAAGGCCCGAACCATAAGGTTCGGGCCTTTCAACCAATAATTGCGGCGGTGTCCTACTCTCCCACACA
>NZ_BAAGZI010000449.1:0-4459 GCF_054778695.1 Actinocorallia lasiicapitis | reverse complement strand
CGACGACGTCCTCCGCCGCCGCACCACCCTCACCCTCCGCGGACTCGACACCCCCCACATCAGAGAGCGGGTCACCGACCTGCTGCACCAGTGACACCACCCACCCCGCAAGGAGCATCCATGTTCACCTTCACCAGCAGCGACGGCACCGAGATCCACGTCCACGAGTGGCGTTCGTTCGGCGAGACCCGCGGCGTCGTCCAGCTCGCCCACGGCATGGGCGAGCACGCCGCCCGCTACGCCCACCTCGCCGAGACCCTCAACGGCCTCGGCTACACCGTCTACGCCGACGACCACCGCGGCCACGGCCGCAGCATCGCGGGCGAACCCGGCGACCTCGGCGCGAACGGCTGGAACCTGCTGGTCGAGGACATGGTCGAACTGACCAAGATCCTCAAGGAGAAGCACCCGGGCCTGCCGGTGGTGCTGTTCGGCCACAGCCTCGGCTCGATGGCCGCCCAGCAGTACATCCTCGACCACGCCGACCTCATCGACGGTGTCGCCATGTCGGGGACGACGGCCGTGGACGGCCTGTTCGGCGCGATGGTCGAATCCGGCCTCGAACTGATCGACTTCTTCAACGCCGGGTTCGAGCCGCGCCGCACCGACGCCGACTGGCTGAGCCGCGACGAAGCCCAGGTCGACCTGTACGTCGCCGACGCGTGGTGCGGTTTCGCCATCGACGACACCAGCATGGGCGAACTGGCGGCCGTCTCGGTGGAGCGGCTCGCCAAGCCCGTCGGGGTGCCGACGGGGCTGCCGCTGTACGTCATGGTCGGTGACAGGGACCCGCTCAACGGCGGCCTCGCCCTCAGCGATCTGGCGGTCGAGCGGTACCGCGAGGCGGGCCTGACCGACATCACCTACCGCGTCTACCCGGGCGGCCGGCACGAGATCCTCAACGAGACCAACCGCGACGAGGTCGAAGCCGACCTGGCCGCGTGGATCAGCCGCGTCACGGGCTGACCCCCTCCCCGTGGACTGGGCCGGCAGCGCGAGCCGGCCCAGCCCGCCCTCCTAACGGGCGGGCAGCGAGGCGTGCGGGAGGTAGGCGGGGTTGAAGAGCGTCCAGCGTTCGTGGTCGCGCCACTCGCCGTCGATATAGAGCATCGCGGGCGAAAGACCCTCGTACCGGCCGCCGAGCGACTCGGCGAGATGCCGCGAGACCGCGTTCCCCGGCTGCATGTTGATCTCCAGCCGGTGGAGCCTGAGGTTCTCGAAGCAGTAGCGGACGACCAGCCGCAGCCCCTCGGCGAGATACCCCTTACCGGCGAAGGGGGCGAACGCCACATAGCCCAGCGAAGCGCTCTGGAAGCGTCCCCGGACGATCCCGTTGACGTTGACGTTCCCGGCCGCCGCCCCGGTCTCCCGGTCACAGATCAGCAGCCCCTCGTTGACGGCGGTCGCGAACCGAGACAGGAACTCCCGGACGTCCTCAGGGGTCTGCGGCAGGATCACCCACGGCAGGTGCAGCTCGACGTTCGCCCTGGCCAGCGCCAGGAACTCGGCTTCGTCGCCCGGCCCGAGCCGGCGCAGCACGACCCGTCCGCCATCATCCGGAAACTCGTTCTCTACGGGGTCGGGGGCGTCCGAAATCATCCGTCCACGATAGTGGCGTTCACGCTTCGCGTGTCTGGCGGGCGACACGGGCCCGGAGCCGCTCCCTGACCTCCGGCCATTCCGGCGCGAGGACCGAGAACATCGCGGAGTCGCGGAGCAGCCCTTCCTCGCCGGGCGCCCAGGACTGCGACCAGCTCCGCAGGACGCCTTCGAACCGCGCCCCGGTGGCCGCGATGGCGCGCCGCGAGCGCTCGTTCCGCGCGTCGGTCTTCAGATCGACCCGCGCGACTCCCAGCTCGGTGAAGGCGTACTCGAACAGCAGCAGTTTCGCCTCGGCGTTGATCCCGCTGCCCTGCGCGGACGCCGCCAGCCAGGTCCCGCCGATCTCCACGGCCTGCAGGGAGCCCCCGCCCGACCAGTAGCGCGGATACCAGTAGCCGGTGCCCCCGACCGCGACCCCGTCGCTCACCCGCACCTGCGCGAACAGCACCAGGGTCATGTCCGATCCCAGCCCACCGGTGATGTAGCCGTCGATCTCCTCCGCCCGGGGCACCGTCGTGAAACCGTAGGTGCCCCGGTCCTCCTCGACGGCTTTGCGCAGATCGTCCACATGCCGCTCGCTCAGGGGCTCCAGCCGAACCAGCTCCCCGTCCAGCACCGGAAATCCCGACTCCACGGAACCCCTCACCTCGCCCCTCATCTCGCCACCGGCTGACGCAGCCTGCCGCGCGGGCCGCCTCACGTCAACCGGTTATGCCGCGAGATGATCAGCAGAGGGTGTCGTGGAACGTGGTGTGCAGCTGCTGGGGGACCGTGCCCCCGGAGGACGTCTTCGCGGCCGGGTTGACGCTGCCCTGGACGGTCACGTCGAACAGGAACCGGTGCCGGCCGAAGACGAACGGCAGGTTCTGGGTCCAGGTCGAGGTCTGGCCCGCGGCGACCGTCCGGGTGAGCGGTGCGAGCGCCGGGACGATCCCCCCGTTGGACGTGTAGCCGACCGTCCCGACGAACGTGACCGGCGCCGTCGAAGCGGTGTTGTCGAAAAGGATCTTCACCTGGGTCGTGCCGGGCACCAGGCTGACGCAGGCGTCGCCGAGGTTGCGGGCGGTCGGCGCGACGGGGGAGCCGGTGTACCCGAAGTGCCGGGCGGCGACGGCCGCGGCCGCGTAGGAGTCCTGCGCACCGTACGTCAGATGCTGGTCGATCGCGGTCGAGTCGCCCTGGCAGGCCGGGTCGTAGTCGTGGCACCAGGTGTGCACGGTGAACCGGGCGGGGATCTGGCCGGGCGCGGGGATGAAGGCGTGCCCGGAGTTCTCGATCCCGGAGTGCGGCGCGGTGAAGGTGCCGTGCGCGATGCCCTCGGTGGGCTGGAAGTTGGGGTCGCCGAACAGCTCGACGAGGGTGTTCACCCCGTTCAGCCCGGCGGGCAGCGCGGGATCGGCGAGGGCGCGCCGGATCACGTCCGCGCCCTGCGAGTAGCCGGTGACCAGCAGTTTCGAGCTCGGGCAGGCGGTGTGCAGGGTGGTGAGGTCGGCGACGGCCTGGGCGGCGCCGTACCGGATGCTCCCGGTGTACAGCCCGGCGATCTGCACGAGGTTCGACCCGTTCGGCAGGTAGTCGGCCGGATAGTGGTCGGCGTACAGGGCCGCGTCGGGGAAGTAGCCGGTCAGCCGGTCGTGGACCGCGCCACCGACGACGCCCGCGCCGTGATCGTCGGCCAGGCCGCTCTTGCTCCACCACTTCTGCGGGTTGAGGCCGCCGTCGGCGGCGGCCAAGTCCTCCCGGGTGCCGCGCGCCGAGTACTGGATGACGCCGGGGCAGGACGGCACGACCGCGGGCACCGCCGCGAAGCCGGGCTCGACCGAGGCGGGCCGGCCGTACACCCACGACCCGTCCGGCTGCTGGACCGGGACGAACGGATCCGACGAACCGTGGTCGAAGTCGCAGGCGCCCGGGTCGCCAGCCGGCGGGATCGGGTTGTCGACGGGGAACGTGTAGACGTACCCGGTGTCCGGATCGGTGACCGACCGGGTCAACGCACACGCGTCAGCGGTCGCGTTCGTCCCGAGCCCGACGACACCTCCCATCGCCGCCACGAGTCCCAGCAGCACCACACCCGCCCGCACAGAAGTCCGCATCGCCCCAGCATGGCGTATAGACAATCTTGTGTTTATGTAACAGGGCGCGGATCGGGCAGGGTGGAATCACCGTTTTCTGCTAAACGATCCCGGCCGTCAGTGGCGGCTGGTGCCGACCAGTTCGCGTTCCTTGGCGGGGGTCTCGGCGGGCGTCGCGGTGTCGCGGAGGTGCCGGGCGCGGCGGCGACGACGGGCCGGGTGGTTGTACGCCCACAGGGGCAGAATGGCGGCGACGAGGATGGTGATGACCACTGCGATCAGGCAGAGCAGCAAGCCAGCGGGCATTTCGGACATCACGACCTCCTAGAGAGTGCTCTTACTTAGATATGTAGCCGAAAGTCGGTTATGTCCGAGAAGGCCGTAGGGCTGGATCGGGTAAAGGAGTGGACGCCGTGGACCTCACGCTCTGGAGCGCCTCCCGGATCGCCCGGGCGGTGCACGCCGGCGAGATCGAAGCCCGAGAGGTCTTCGACGCCGCACGCGCCCGGATCGAACGCCTCGACCCCGCGCTGCGCGCCTTCACCGAACTGCACGACTTCCAGCCCCCGCGGGACGGCCCGCTGGCCGGGGTGCCGATCGCCGTCAAACGCACCGCCCAGGTCGAGCGGCTGCGAGCCGCCGGAGCGGTCGTCGTCGGACGGACCTCGGTGCCAGGTCCCGGCACCTCCTGGCAGACCTGGGGCCAGACCGACCGCGGCCCCACCGAGAACCCCTGGCGCAGCGGCCTCACCCCGGGCGGCTCCTCGGCCGGATCGGCGGCG
>NZ_BAAGZI010000448.1:0-4460 GCF_054778695.1 Actinocorallia lasiicapitis | reverse complement strand
CCACCGCACCGACCCTTCGACGGCCGCGACGGCCCCGTCCCAGTGGACGATCCCGGGTTCGAGCCCCTGCCATCCCGCCAGCCCGCAGATCAGCCCCAGGATCGGGACGGCCGCGGCGAAGGTCCCGCTGCGCGCGTCGAGCCTGACCACCCGGGCGATCCGGGCGACCCTGGCGGGACGCACGAGCCGCGCCAGCTCAGACACCGGTCGCCCCTGCGGGACGGCGGCGCGGGCGGGATGCGGCGTGCAGCGGGTCAGGCATGGGCGAGTGCTCCTCGACGGGACCAGGAAGCGGCGTGGGGCAGGGTGCGGTGGACGGCCGGCGGCACGAGCCGTTCGGCCGACGCGTGGGCGGGTGTGGCCAGGTGCCCGGCGTTCAGGGTGAAGGTCTGGTCGCACCAGGCGAGGTCCGCGGGGTCGTTCGCGGTGACGATGACCGTCGGCGCGATCGTCGTCAGCAGCGGGACCAGTTCGCGGACCGCGTGCGGGGCGAGCCCGGCCAGCGGTTCGTCGAGGAACGCCAGATCGGGGGAGTGCACGCAGGCGGCGGCGAGCCCCGCCCGCACCCTGAGGTCGGCGGACAGTTCGCCGAGCTGCCACGACGCGACGTCGGTGAGGTCGAGCGAGGCGAGCACCTGGCGTACCGTCTCACCCGGCTGTCGCTGGTAGTAGGCGGCGTAGCTGACGAAGTCGTGCACGGTCGATCCGCCGGACCAGCGCGCGTCGGACGGCAGGAAGCCGATCCGGGAGCGTGCCCTGCGGAGCGCCTTGCGGCTTTCGACGGGCTCGCCGAACAGTTCGACGGTGCCCGTCTGCGGACGGCGTAGTGTTGCGAGCGTAGCGAGCAGGACCGACTTTCCCGAGCCCGAAGGCCCCGCGATTCCGATCACGCCTCCGGGCATCCCGAAGGAAGCCGGACGTAGCAGCCATCGCCCCCCGCGACGGATGCCGAGCCCTTTCGCCACGATCGCGGATGACTCCACGATCACTTATCGTTCCCCCCTAGGTATTCTCGTCGCGGCGGTTGCGCTCCCGGCGGCTCCGCAGTGGCCCGTTTCCCCCCGTGCCCGGCTGCCTTTTGCCGTCGCATCACGCTGCGACATCGGAACTATAGCCACCCATGGGCATCGCTGTCAGTAGTCTTTTGTGTGCTGAGCGTAATGTCCGGTCCGTTCGCGTCGTGCGTCCGGAACGGCGCGGACGTTGCGGCGGGATGATGCGGCAGGATGGACCCATGCAGCAGAAGCCGAACTTTTCCCTGCACGGCGCCGTGGATCTCGGCGCACGCGCCGCCGCGGCCAAGGCGCAGCAGGAGCGGGCCGCCCGGGGGCCCGAGGCCGATGGCGGCGACCACGTCATCGAGGTGACCGACGCGACTTTCAACACCGACGTCATCGACCGTTCCATGCAGCTCCCCGTCATGGTCGACTTCTGGTCGGAGCGGTCCGCGCCGAGCATCCAGATCCAGCCGCTGCTGGAGAAGCTGGCCGCCGAGGGCGGCGGGGCCTGGCTGCTGGCCAAGGTCGACGCCGATCAGAACCCGGCGCTGGTCCAGCAGATCGCCCGGATGGGCGTGCAGAGCCTGCCGTTCGTGGCGGTGGTCGTCCAGGGGCAGATGGTGCCGCTGCTCGACCGTCCGGTGCCCGAGCAGGAGCTCCGCCTGGCCATCGACGAGCTGTGGGCGATGCTCAAGGAGCAGGGCCTGATGGGCGAGCTCCCCGAGCCGGTCGAGGGCGTCGAGCCCGACGACGAGATCGACCCGGTCCACGCCACCGCCGAGCAGGCGCTGGCCGCGGGCGACTTCGAGACCGCCGCCCAGGCGTTCCGCGACGTCCTGGCCGCCGACCCGCGCGACGAGATCGCCAAGCGCCGGCTGGCGCTCACCGAGCTCACGCTGCGCGTCAAGGGCTACGACGAGGCGCGGATCGAGTCCGACCCGCTGGCCGAGGCCGACCTGCGGCTGCTGCAGGGCGACGCCGAGGGCGCGTTCCGGCTGCTGATCGACCGGATCCGTGTGACGTCCGGCGAGGACCGCGACGCCGCCCGCGTCCACCTCCTCGCCCTGTTCGAGACCCTGGGCTCGGACGACCCGCGCGTCGCCACGGCCCGCAGGTCGCTGCAGTCGGCACTCTTCTAAGCGATCATCACCCGCGCCCGGCTCTGTCGGGCGTATCCTCGAACGAGGCTCTGACGTGCCTTTCGGCACTCAGGGCGTCTCTTTTCTCTCGATTCGAGGAGCAGCAAGGTGGCCACCGCGCCGAGCGTGTCGTATTCGATCACCGTCCGGCTGGAGGTTCCCGCGGGGGGCAAGGCCGTCAGCGGGATCACCCAGCACGTCGAGAACGCCGGGGGGATCGTCACGGCCCTCGACGTGAGCTCGGCGGTGGGCGACACGCTCCGGATCGACGTGACGATCGCGACGCGCGACACCGAGCACGCCGAGGCGATCGTCGGGGTGCTCGAGTCGATCGACGGGATCAAGATTCACAAGGTCTCGGACCGCACCTTCCTCATGCACCTCGGCGGCAAGATCGAGATGCGCTCGAAGGTGCCGCTGCGCACCCGTGAAGAGCTGTCGATGGCCTACACGCCCGGCGTCGCCCGCGTCTCGCTGGCGATCGCCCGGAACAAAGAGGACGCCCGCCGGCTGACGATCAAGCGCAACAGCGTCGCGGTCGTCACCGACGGCTCCGCCGTGCTGGGCCTGGGCAACATCGGCCCCGAAGCGGCGATGCCGGTCATGGAGGGCAAGGCCGCCCTGTTCAAGCGGTTCGCCGGGATCGACGCCTGGCCGATCTGCCTCGACACCCAGGACCCCGACGAGATCGTCAGGACCGTCCAGATCATCGCGCCGGGCTTCGGCGGGATCAACCTGGAGGACATCTCCGCGCCGCGCTGCTTCGAGATCGAGGCCCGGCTGCGCGAGCTGCTCGACATCCCCGTCTTCCACGACGACCAGCACGGCACCGCTATCTGCGTGCTGGCCGCGCTGACCAACGCGCTGCGCGTCGTCAAGAAGGACCTCGGCGAGGTCAGGATCGCGATGGCGGGCGCCGGCGCGGCCGGCAGCGCGATCCTCAAGCTGCTGCTGCACGCCGGCGCCGAGAACGTGGTGGTCTGCGACTACCACGGCGCCGTCCACCAGGGCCGCGCCGACCTCGACGAGTCGCTCCAGTGGATCGCCGACCACACCAACGCCGACGGCTACGACGGCGACCTGCGCGGCGCGGTCAAGGGCGCCGACGTCTTCATCGGCGTCTCGGCCCCCGGCATCCTCACCGGCGACGACATCGCCGCGATGGCGCCCGAGGCGATCGTCTTCGCGCTCGCCAACCCCGAGCCCGAGGTCAACCCGGCCGACGCCCGCGAGCACGCCGCCGTCGTCGCGACCGGCCGCAGCGACTACCCCAACCAGATCAACAACGTGCTGGCCTTCCCCGGTGTCTTCCGCGGCCTGCTCGACGCCCAGGCCGACGGCATCAGCCTCGACATGCTGACGGCCGCGGCCCGCGCCCTGGCCACCGTGGTCACCGACGCGGAGCTCGGCCCGAACTACATCGTGCCGAGCGTGTTCCACCCGGACGTCACCACGGCCGTCGCGGCCGCCGTCCGGGAGGCGGCGGGCGGCCGCAAGCACGCGCCCGTCGCCGACGACGGCTCGGAGATCACCTATCAGTCGTGACGGCGGGCATCCGGTAGGCCGCCCAGCTCGCCCTGATCCGGGCGGCCTGCCCCGCCGTGAACTCGGTCATGCAGTCGTCGTACCCGTAGTCCATGTAGTTGTGGACCGGGTCGTCGCCGGGCGCCACACAGGTGTTCTTCCGCACCGGGCAGCCCTCGGTGGGCATCGCCTCGGGCGGGGTGTCGGCGACCCCGTCGCCGGGGTTCAGGCAGCCGTTCTCGAACGTGTGGAACAGCCCCAGCCAGTGGCCGGTCTCGTGGACGGCCGTGAACCCCAGGTCGAAGTGCCGGTAGGAGCCGCCGGGCAGTGACCGGTAGTCGACGACCACCCCGTCCATCAGCGGCCTGCCGCGCAGCCACTGCGGGAAGGTCGAGAAGCCGAGGACGTCCTGGCCGACGGCCGCGGTGTACAGGTTGAGCACGTCGGGGCCGCCCCGGTGCAGCCGCTCCTTGAAGACCGGCTCGTAGTCGCCGGGGTCGTTGAACCAGGCGGAGTTGTCGACGCGGTCGACGGCCCTGAGCACGAACCGCACCCCGGTGTCAGCGCCGCCGTTGGCGCCCGAGTAGGCGGCGTTGAGCGCGTTCATCTGCCGGGCGACGGCGGCGTCGTCGAGCGCGCCGATCCGCCCGGCGGTCAGCACATGGAACAGGACCGGAACCTGGACGTTCGCCGGCACGGGCCCGCGCAGCCGTCCCCGCAGGTCCCGGTCCATCCGCAGGACGTTCCCGGTCGCGAGGTCCGCGCCGCGCGCCCGCCGGGCCTGGCTCGGCCCGTCCGG
>NZ_BAAGZI010000447.1:0-4462 GCF_054778695.1 Actinocorallia lasiicapitis | reverse complement strand
CCGGCGGCCCCGAGGGTTTCGTGGACCGCGCCGCGATCCTCCAGGTCATCGCCGGCGACCTCGCCGCGGCCCTCCAGCGCGTCAACGCCGCCCGCATCGTCGCGCGAGTCACCCGCCGCGAGGCCCGCCGCGCCTACGACCGCAGCCAGTCCGCCTTCCACCAAGCGGAACAAGCCAAACAAACCGCCCAGTCCACGCTCGCCTCCCACCGCACCACCATCACCCACCTCCTCACCCGCCAGACCCACCTCAAAGCCGCCCTAACCCGAGCCGAAACCCAAGCCACCCTCCTCACCCACCAACAGAAAACCCACACCGCCAACGCGACATCCACGAGCAAAACACCCAGCACGACGACCGCACCCAAGGCCGCAAGCACGAGAAAGAGCACAACCAAGACGACACGCCCACGCAAAGCAACGCCCGGCAACCCCGAAAGCGCGGACGCCGCCGCGAAGACCCCAGGCACGGCAAACGCCGCGAACGCAGACAAGGCGGCCAACGCGGGGAATGCGGACGGCGCCGCGAAGGCGACGAACGCAGGCAAGGCGGGCCACGCGGGCAGTGCCGCGAAGGCGGCGGGTGCGGGGAAGGCGGCGCGCGCGGCCAAAGCGGCGGATGCGGGTGCGGCTGTCAAAGCCGGTGGTGCGAAGGCGGGAGGGGCTGCGGAGGGTGTGGATAAGGGGGCTTTGGTGGTGCGGGAGGCGTTGAAGGTGGTGGGGACGCCTTATTCGTGGGGTGGGGGGGATGCGGCGGGGGCGTCGCTCGGGGTCGAGCAGGGGAGCGGGACTCGGGGGTTCGACTGTTCGGGGCTGGCGCTGTACGCGTGGAAGAAGGCCGGGGTGGACCTTGATCACTGGACGGGATCGCAGTGGACGTCGGGGGAGCGGGTGGCTACCGGGAAGTTGAGCCCGGGGGACCTGGTGTTCTTCGCCGAGAACACGAAAGATCCCGACACGATTCATCATGTCGGGATCTTCATCGGCGACGGGCAGATGGTCGAAGCGCCCTACACCGGGGCGAAGGTCCGCGTGTCGACCATCTGGCGCAACGGCCTGATCGGCGCGGTCAGACCGGGCTGATCGAGACTGGGCTGATCGGGACCAGCCAAGTCGGGACCGGCCGGGTCGAGACTGGCCGGGTCGGGATCGGCGGGGCCGAGGTGGGGCTAGTGGTGGTCGGTCTCCGCGAAACGCTTGCGGGAGCGGACGATCTCCTCTTCGGCCTCGACACGCCCGACCCAGTTGGCGCCTTCGACGGACTTGCCGGGCTCGAGGTCCTTGTAGACCTCGAAGAAGTGCTGGATCTCGAGGCGCTCGAACTCGGCGACGTGGTGGATGTCGCGGACGTGGTCCCAGCGGGGGTCGGTGGCCGGAACGCAGAGCAGCTTGTCGTCGCCGCCCGCCTCGTCGGTCATCCGGAACATGCCGACGACGCGGCACTCGATGAGGCAACCGGGGAAGGTCGGCTCCTGGAGGAGGACCAGGGCGTCGAGCGGGTCGCCGTCCTCACCCAGGGTGTCCTCGACGAAGCCGTAGTCCGCCGGATACTGGGTGGAGGTGAACAGCAGGCGGTCGAGGCGGATGCGGCCGGACTTGTGGTCCACCTCGTACTTGTTCCGAGAGCCCTTGGGGATCTCGATGGTGACGTCGAACTCCACTGTTATTCCTCCGCCGATTGATGCGTGCCTTATGGGGCGTTGTGTGTATACAGGATGACGCACGAACAGTGATGGACTTGGACGAGGGGAGGGCCTAGTGCGCGTGGCCATTGACCGGCCCGTGGCAGTGGTCACACTCTTCTTGCTCCAAGTTTTCACCGTCGGCGCCGGCGCCGGCGTGGTGAAAATCACACCGGAGCGGGAGCTGACTCCCCAGCCGGCCGCCGTGGCGCACCGGCGGGTCGTCGTTCCCGGAGAGAACACGCAGGGTACCGCCTCCGGGCGGATTCCGGCACAGACGGCTCTGACGTCGAAGCTGAACGGGATCGGCGGCGCGAAGGTCACCGGGGTGGTGCTGGACGCCGCCACCGGCAGGCTCCTCTACGACCGCGGTTCGGCGCGTCCGGCCGTGCCCGCCTCCACCACGAAGATCATCACTTCGACGGCGGCGATGGCGGCGCTGGGCCCGGACAAGCGGCTGACCACGAAGGTGGTCCGGAAGGGCGATCGGATCGTGCTGGTCGGCGGCGGCGATCCGACCCTGTCGTCCAAGGCCCCGACGGCCGGCTACCCGCGTCCCGCCTCGCTGTCGGACCTCGCCAAGAAGACGGCCGTCGCGCTGAAGGCCGCCGGGGTGCGGAAGGTGGCCGTCGACTACGACTCCTCCCTCTACCAGGGTTCGCCGCTCGGCCCCGGCTGGAAGCCGAACTATGTGCCGGAGGGCAGTGTCGCGCCGGTCGCGGCGCTGATGGTCGACAACGGGCGGATCTCCCCGAACCCGTGCGAAGGGACCATCCCGGCCGTCGCCGACGGGCCGTCCGCCGCGGCCGTCGCGTTCGGCAAATGGCTGAAGGTTTACGGGATCACCCCGGTCAAGGGGCGTGCCGCGTCCGGCGGCGGCGGAACCCCGCTGGCCGACGTCCAGTCGCCGACGGTCGCCGCGCTGGTCGAGCATCTGATGCAGTGCAGCGACAACGACGTGGCCGAGTCGATGATCCGGCAGGTCGCGATCGCGAAGGGCCAGCCGGCGACCTTCGAGGGCGGCGCGCGGGCCGTCCGGCAGGTGCTCCAGTCGCTGGGCGTCGCGGAGGGCGTGAACACCGTCGACGGCAGCGGCCTGTCGCCGCGCGACCGGATCACCCCGCTGGCGCTGGCCAGGATCGTCGCGCTGGACGCGTCGGGTAAAACCCCCGCGCTGCGGACCGTGATCAGCGGGATGCCCGTCGCCGGGTTCAGCGGCACCCTGACCGAGCGGTTCACCGGGACGGGCGGCGCCGGAATCGTCCGCGCCAAGACCGGCACCCTGAGCAAGGTCGCCACGCTCGCCGGGATCGTCACCGACGCCGACGGACGCCTCCTGACCTTCGCGTTCATGGACAACGACGCCGTCGACCTCGGCGCGTCCCGGACGATCCTCGACACGCTCGCCTCGACGGTCGTGTCCTGCGGCTGCTGACCGCGCCGAACCTTTCCGGTACACCGTTCGTTCGGGGGGTAAGAGCTACGGTGGAGTAATAACGCGAGACAGGGCTCGTCCACCGGTCGAGGGGAGCAGGCTTTGGGCAGCATGATCGACTGGGGTACGGCGGTGCAGACCGGCAGCCGGCTGGTCCGGCCCGGGCCGCAGATCCCGGCGGAAGAAGCCAGGGCCGTCGTCGCCGAGCTCAAAGAGCTCTCGGCGCTCGCCCAGGGACACGTCCGCGAGTTCACGCGGATGGACGTGCCGCCCGAACCGCGGCCCGCGACCGTCGTCGACAGGCCGGGCTGGATCAAGGCCAACGTGGACGGGTTCCGCGTCGTCCTCGAACCGCTGATGGACAGGCTCGCCAAGAAGCGTCCCGGCAGCGGGGCGACGGGCCTGGTGGTCGATCTCGTCGGATCCCGGGTCACCGGGGTGCAGATGGGGGCGATCCTGGCCTATATGGCGAGCCGGGTGCTCGGCCAGTACGAGCTGTTCCTGCCGCCCGACCCGTCCGGGCGCGCGCCGACCGGCCGGCTGACCCTGGTCGCGCCCAACATCGTCGCCACCGAACAGGAACTGGGCGTCGATCCGCGTGACTTCCGGCTCTGGGTCTGCCTCCACGAGGAGACCCACCGCGCCCAGTTCACCGGGGTGCCGTGGCTGCGCGGCTACGTCCAGGACCAGATGACGAAGTTCCTGCTCGCCTCCGATCTCAGCCCCACCGAGATGCTGGACCGGATCAAGGAGGCGGCCGAGGCCGTCGCCGACGCCGTCCGCGGCGGCGACTCCACGCTGATCGACGCGATCCAGACCCCCGAGCAGCGCGCGATCCTCGACAAGCTCACCGCGGTGATGACCCTGGTCGAAGGGCACGGCGACTTCGTCATGGACGCCGT
Organism: Actinocorallia lasiicapitis; assembly: GCF_054778695.1. Taxonomy (NCBI): domain Bacteria; kingdom Bacillati; phylum Actinomycetota; class Actinomycetes; order Streptosporangiales; family Thermomonosporaceae; genus Actinocorallia; species Actinocorallia lasiicapitis. The sequence continues at coordinate 444 of NZ_BAAGZI010000447.1, read as the reverse complement.
CGGGCCCGAGGTCGTCCCGTCCGTCGCCGACATCCGCGCCAAGTTCACGCACCGGCGCGGCGGCGGCTCACGGCTCGACAAGACCATCCGGCGGCTGCTCGGCATCGATCTGAAGATGAAGCAGTACGCCGAAGGGTCCAGGTTCGTCCGGCGTGTCCATGCCGAGGTGGGGATGGACGGGTTCAACAAGGTCTGGCAGTCGCCCGAGACCCTCCCGACCCTGGACGAGATCGCCGACCCGGCCAAGTGGATCGCCCGCGTCGCCACACCGTCGCTGCCCGGCGAGATCCTCGCCCTGGAGAAGCCCAGCGGCACCGAAGCCTGAGCTGCGCCATGCTGGTGGCGGTCGCCTCCCGCCGGGGAGCGGCCGCCGCCACGTGGTGAGGGAGGGTGCGGTGGGGCCGGATCCCGCGGTCGCGGCGGTGCGGCTGGCCGTGCGCACCG
>NZ_BAAGZI010000446.1:0-4475 GCF_054778695.1 Actinocorallia lasiicapitis | reverse complement strand
CCGCCTCCGCGCCCTGTCCGCCGCCGCCCTCACCCCCGCCCTCGACCAGGCCCTGCACGACACCGAGCTCCGCGCCCGCGCCCACGAACTCGGCCTCCGCATCCGCTCCGAGGACGGCACCGGCCGCGCCCTCACCCTCCTGTCCGACCTCCTCCAACCCCGACTGGCGGCCCTCCGATGACCCCGTCCGACAGGCCCGACCAGCCGACGCCGCAGCACACGGGACCAGCAGGCACGATCCCGCCGTTGGATGAGGAGTTCGAGCAGCAGACGCCGCAGCACCCAGGACCGGCGGGCACGATCACGCCGTTGAGTGAGGGGTCCTCGCAGCAGACGCCTCAACACCCGGGGACGGTGGGGGTGGTTTTGCCGTTGGGTGAGGGGTTTGAGCGGCACACGGTGGGGGTGCGGCGGGGCGTGGTGCAGGCGTTGCGGTATCCGGCTGTGGGTGGGGTGCGGGGCGTTGTGGTGATGACGCCGGGGTATTTCGGGACTAAAGAGGATTTTCGGCTGGTCATGCCGGGGTTGGCGGCGGGCGGGTACGAGTGCTGGGCGTACGACTATGTCGATCAGTTCGCTGAGGCGGGGCTGGACGCGAGCGGCGAGTACACGGTGGAGCTGCTCGCTGGGGACCTGGCGGAGCTGGTCGGCGGGCGGCGCGTCCATTATGTGGGGCACTGTCTGGGCGGGCTGGTGGCGCGGCACGCCGTCGTCGACGCGCCGGGCTCCGCGCTCAGCCTCACCCTGCTCTGCGCGGGCCCCCATCTGCGGGAGCTCAAGCACAAGGCGATGTGGCTGGGCGTCGACAAGATGCTGCAGGACGGCGGGCTGATGAACCTGTGGCCGACGATCCGGCGGCTCCTCCCCCAGGACGACGTGATCCTCGGCCGGTTCTGGCAGAACAAGCTCGCCACGATGAACCCCGCGTTCGTCCAGGGCACCGCCGACTCGATGCGCGCCGCGCCCGACCTCACCGACGCGCTCCGCGACACGGGCGTGCCGGTGCTCGTCGGCTACGGTTCGCGGGACCGGCGGCTCTGGTCGCAGGACACCTACCACGCGATGGCCGAGCGGCTCGGCGCCCGCGAGCAGGTGTTCAAGGGCGCGGCGCACAGCCCGAACCTGGAGACCCCGGACGCGAACGTGGCCGCGCTGCTGGAACTCTGGGCGAACGTCGAGGTCCCGGCATGACACTGCTCGCGCCGGAGAACACCGGCCAGGAAGCGCTGCGGCTGTTCCTGAAGATGGTGCGGCCGCGCCCGCACGCCGACCCGTACCCGATGTACGCGCGGCTGCGGGAGCTCGCGCCGCTCCACACGATCCGGCTGCCGGGGCTCGCCGCCACCTACGTCGCGACCACCCACGCCGAGGTGTCGGAGCTGCTGCGCCGCAGGGAGTTCGGCCCGCTCACCCCCGGCCATCTGGACGTCCTGTCGCCGAGCTGGCGCGAGCACCGGTTCGTCCGCTGCATGTACGGCTCCATGGCGTTCACGCACGGCCGGGAGCACCGCCCCCGGCGCGCCCTGGTCTCCGACGACTTCAGCGCGCGCCGCACCGACACGTGCCGTCCCGCGCTCGTCCAGTCCGTCGACCGGGTCCTCGACGGCCTGGACGGCGAGTGCGACCTCGTCGAGTCGCTGGCGCTGCCGTTCGCCGCCGAGACGATCGGCGCGGCCCTCGGGATGCCCGTCCCGGTGGCCTTGGAGCTGGGCCGGGAGTTGCGGATCGCGGGCAACGTCTTCGAGCCGCTGGCCTCGGCGCGGCAGCGCGCCGCTGAACTCGCCGCGGGCACGGTCCTCGCGGACGGTTTCGCTGAGCTGCTCGCCGACCGGCGCCGCTCCCCCCGCACCGACCTGCTCACCTATCTGGCGCTCCACCACCACGACGATGAGGAGGAAGCGCTGACCCAGGCGCTGCTGCTGTTCGCCGCGGGTTTCGACTCGCCCGTCAGCATGGTGGGGCTCGGCACGCTCCTGTTCCTCGACCACCCCGACCAGGCGTGGCTGCTCCGCACCGATCCGACGCTGGCCCGCACCGCCGCCGAGGAGGTCCTGCGCTACGAGCCGCCCGTCCAGCTCGCCGTCCGAGCCGCCTACACCGACACGGAACTCGCGGGCACCCCGATCCCGGCAGGCGGCGTCGTCTTCGGCCTGCTGGCCTCAGCCAACCGCGACCCGCAAGCCTGCCCCGACCCCGACCTCTTCGACATCACCCGCCCCCCGATCCGCACCCTCACCTTCGCCGCCGGCGTCCACTACTGCCTGGGCGCCCCCCTGGCCCGCCTCCAGGCCGAAGTCCTCTTCCCCCGCCTCCTCCGCCGCTTCCCCGACCTCCACCCCACCACCACCCCCCACTACCGAGCCCCCGGCTCCATGCTCCGCGGCCTCGACCACCTCCCCCTCAACCTGGGCCGCCCCCACCTCCCCTAGCCACGAAACCGCTCCCGACTCCACGCCCCATGGCCACGGCACCTGCCGGTGGGCCGCCCGCACCAGCCCCAGACGCAACCCGCTAGCGCCCCGGCCGCACGTTCCGCGACCTCGACCACCTCCCGTGAACCTGGGCCGCCCCTCCTACCCTGGGCGGAACCGCTGCCGTGTCCCGGGCTGCGCGCTCCGATCGGCTGGGTGAGGCTCTGCGGTGTCGGCCGGGCTGTGGGGCGGGGGGTTCTGGTCGTGGGTCAGGGGGTGGGTGTTGGTTCTGGGGGGACCAGCGGGTTCATCGTCTCGAAGTAGACGGTGTCGGTGGCCGGGTCCAGGGAGAAGGTGCCTGGGTAGAGGTCGCGGGTCAGGGAACTGTCGAAGGAGGTGCTGCGGAACCAGCGGGCGTGTTCGGGTGTGAACGGGGTGAGGGCGGCGGGGATCTCGTCCGGTTCCGTGCGGTGGAAGGACCAGTGCGGGGCGGCCAGAAGCGTGGTGACCGTGCCTGGCTTCAGCCGGGCGAAGCCCACGACGCGCACGTCGGAGGGGCCCGGGACGGTGATCCGGTCGGCGGGGTCCGGTTCGGGGCCGAGCGTGGTGCCGAGCCAGTGCGGGTCGGTCAGGGGGCCGAGCGCGGCGAATCGGCGTTCCAGTGGTTCGCGGTCGGTTCTGACCTTCGGGGTCGGGGTCGGCTTGGCGGTGTCGGGGGCTCGTTCGGGGGTGCAGGCCGTGAGCAGCAGGGTCGCGGCGAGGGCGAGGGCGAGGGCGACGCGGCGTCCAGGGGCTGTCATGACGTCTCCCGGGCTTTTGGGGGCCGGGATTGATCGTAGACGCCGGGGGTGGTCAGGCGGAGCGGGCGCGGTTGGGGGCCTGGTCGGTGGGGTGGGTGGGGGAGGCTACGACGAGGAGGCGGACTTCTTCGTCGTGGGGGCGGTCCTCCAGGGCGAGGGTGAGGAGGTGGGAGAGGAGGTCGGGGACGGCTGCGGGGTACCAGCCGGTCGGGGGGGTGGCTTCGGCGCCGAGTTCGGATTCCCAGCGGGCTACCTCGGAGTCGGGGTAGGGCCAGGCGGGGAGGGCGGTGCGGAGACGGATCTCGCGGACCGTGGCGGCGATCTCGGCGGCCTTGCGGTGGGTGTGGCGGGACAGGCCCAGGACCAGGAACGCTAGGCGGGCGCCGGTCAGGGAGTCCTGCTGTTCGACGCAGCGGCGCAGGCCGCGCAGGGTGTGCGACCAGGCGGCCTCGAGGTCGCCGTCCAGCCGGGCGGCGTGCGCGAACGCCTCCTGGAAGTCGGGCAGGACCGCGAGGGTCTGGGAGCGGCGGATCAGTTCCTCACCCCGATGCAGGGCGATCTTGGTGCCGACGAGGTCGCCCTTGACCATGAGCGCCCAGCCCTCGGCGAGCAGGGCCTGCGCGCCGACCAGGCCGCCCCTGGCGGTCAGGGCGGCGGTACGGGCGAGGGTGGCGTCGGGGTCGACGACCCGCAGATGGACGAGGGCGGCGTGCTCGGGATGCGACAGCGGCCCCGCCTCCTCGGCCTCCTCGATCAGGGCGAGCGCCTGGACGTCGCGGCCCAGCCACGCGAACGCCAGCGCCAGGAACGGCAGGGTGCCGGTGAGGGCGCGCGGGTCACCGGACGCGCGTGCCTCGGCGGCGGCACTGTTGACCAGCACCTCGATACTCGGATGGACCTCGGTCAGGTCGAGGGCGACGATATGGCTGAGCACTTCGGCGCGGCGGCGCAGCCCCTCCGGGCTCAGATCGAACAGGGCGACGGCCCGGTCGAAATGCGGGCGCGCCTTGGCCGGACGTCCCATCCGCATCTGGAGCCGGCCCGCGCGCAGGTTCAGCAGCCCGCACAGATGCTGCGGCAGGCCCGCCGGATGTTCCAGGGCCCGCAACGCCCAGTTGAGGACGGGTTCCGCCCCGGCCTCGCCGTCGGTGAACACCCGCCAGCCCGCGTCGATGAGTTCCGCGCCCGCCTGGACGGTCGCGGGGCCGCTGCCGGGCCGCAGCGCCCACGACAGGGCGGCGAGGGCGTCGGCGGTGGAGGAGGT
>NZ_BAAGZI010000445.1:0-4485 GCF_054778695.1 Actinocorallia lasiicapitis | reverse complement strand
GCGGGTGCGCCCCAGGCGTCGCCGGTCTGACCTGCCGACGGCGCCTGAGTGGGCGCGCTGGTGGCCGATGAACCCTGCGCGGCTGACGCGCCCCGGGTGTCGCCGGTCTGATGGGTCGGCGGTGCCTGAGCGGGTGCGCTGGATCCCTGCGGGGTGTTCTGGGCGCCCCAGGCGTCGCGGGGCGGGGTGGGGCGGGAGTTGTCCACAGGGTGGGAAGCGGGGGCGGGCGGGGTGAAGGAAGATGAGGAGGGGCGCGGGGTGACGGGGCCGCTGCGCTCCAGGCGGTCGAGGCGCGCCATCAGCGACACCTCGTCGTTGTAGGCGCCGGGAAGGAGGATTCGGGCGCAGACCAGTTCGAGGAGGAGGCGGGGCGAGGTGGCGCCGCGCATCTCGGTGAGGCCGGTGTGCAGGAGGTCCGCGGCTCTGGTGAGGTCGGCGGAGCCCATCGCGGCGGCCTGGGCCGTCATCCGGTCGAGTTCGTCGGCGGGACCGGCGATGAGCCCGGTCTTGGTGGCTTCGGGCACGTTGGCGAGGATCACCAGATCGCGGAAGCGGCCGAGGAGGTCGGCGGTGAAGCGGCGCGGGTCCTGGCCGGACTCGACGACCCGGTCGACGGCCGCGAATACGGCGGCGCCGTCACGCGCCGCGAACGCGTCGACGACCTCGTCGAGCAGCGCCGCGTCGGTGTAGCCGAGCAGCGAGACGGCACGCCCGTAGGTGATGCCCGACTCGTCGGAGCCGGCGAGGAGCTGGTCGAGGATCGACAGCGAGTCACGCGCCGACCCTGCCCCGGCCCGGACGACCAGCGGCAGCGCCGCCGGCTCGAACGGCACGTTCTCGGAGTTGAGGATCTCCTCCAGCAGCTCCTGGAGGATCTTCGGCGGGATCAGCCGGAACGGGTAGTGGTGGGTCCGCGATCTGATCGTCCCGATGACCTTCTCGGGTTCCGTCGTCGCGAACACGAACTTCAGGTGCGGCGGCGGCTCTTCGACGAGCTTCAGCAGCGCGTTGAACCCTTCCCGGGTCACCATGTGCGCTTCGTCGATGATGTAGATCTTGAATCGTGAGGAGACGGGCGCGAAGAACGCGCGTTCCCGCAGGTCGCGGGCGTCGTCGACACCACCGTGGGAGGCCGCGTCGATCTCGATCACGTCGAGGTGCCCGGAGCCGCCGGGGCCGAGCGCGACACAGGATTCACACACGCCGCACGGGTCGGGGGTCGGGCCCTGCTCGCAGTTCAGCGACCGGGCGAGGATGCGCGCGCTGGAGGTCTTGCCGCATCCGCGCGGCCCGGAGAAGAGATAGGCGTGGTTGACCCGCCCGTTCCGCAGCGCCTGCTGCAGCGGCTCGGCCACATGTTCCTGGCCTTTGAGCTCACCAAAGGTGGCAGGCCGGTACTTGCGATAGAGAGCCAGACTCATCCGTTAGACCCGCCCACGCCGAGGAACCAAAAAGGACCCCTCGCACACCCGCCAGAGCCTGTTTATCCTTGCTGCCTTCCGGCCCTGGGGAGGTTCACAAGATGACGCCGCACGAGGGGTCTGCCCCCGAGTCTATGGCATGACGGCCCGCGCCCCGTACAGTCCGACGACATGTCCCACATCCTCCATGTAGCCGACCGCTCCACCTGGGAGCAGGTGACCGACGTCACCCCGTATGCGATGTCGACCCGCGACACGACCCTCGAGCAGGAGGGTTTCATCCACTGCTGCGCCACCGAGCAGCAGCTGGAAGGCGTCCTGTCCCGCTACTACCAGGGCGCCGAGGACCTGGTGGTCCTGGTCATCGACCCCCGCCACCTGGACGTCCGCTTCGAACCCTCCGGCGACGACGTCTTCCCCCACATCTACTCCCCCCTCCCCAAGTCGTCCGTAATCGAGGTTCGCCCACTCCCCAACACCCGCTAAGCTTCTCCACGGAGGATTCGCCTAGTGGCCTAGGGCGCACGCTTGGAAAGCGTGTTGGGGGCAACCCCTCACGAGTTCGAATCTCGTATCCTCCGCCAGTGCCTCGCCGGGCACTACGACGAAGGCCCCGCGCGGGAAACCGCAGCTGGGGCCTTTGCTCGTTGTGGCGGCTGATCGATGAAGGCCGGTGTCTCTTAGGGACGCCGGCCTTTTCGCTTGATACCGTGAACCATCGGTGTCACCATTGGTTCGTAATTGGGTGCGGGGTGCTGGGAGGGGTGGCGTGGTGGGTTACGGGACGTGGGCGGCCGGCGCCGGGGTGGTCGCGGCGGGTGTGGGGCTGCGGTGGGTGTGGCGGCATCAGGACGAGTTGATGATGCGACCGCCGTTGAATGAGTGGACGTTCACGCACATGTCGTCGCTGCTGCCGTCGGAGACGGTGCCGCGGGCCGGACGGCCTGGCGTCCTGCCGCGGGCACCGCGGGCGCTCGACTTCACCTACGAATGGGACGGGGCGACGCGCACCCTGTCCGACCTGCACGTCCGGACGCACACGACGGGGTTCGCGGTCGTGCACCGGGGACGGCTGGTGCACGAGGAATACCCCGGCCGGTTCGCGGCGCCGCACCGCCGGTTCCAGCTGTTCTCGCTGACGAAGTCGGTGACGTCGATACTGCTGGGGATCGCGCTGGAGGAAGGCGCGATCGGCTCGACGGACGACAAGGTCGTCGACTACCGCCCGGACCTGGCCGGTTCGGCGTTCGACGGCCCGTCGATCGAGGATCTGCTGCACATGACCAGCGGCGCGGGCGGCGCGGAGGACTACGAGGACCCCGACTCCCCCGTCAACCGGCTGATGCGCGCGGTGACCGGGCAGCAGGGCACGGTGCTGGACGCGGTCCGGTCGGTGCGGCCGCACGCCCGTCCCGGCACCTGGTTCAACTACTCGACGATCGACACGCAGGTGCTGGGCTGGGTCCTGGAGGCCGCGACCGGCCGGACGCTGGCGCAGTATGCCGCCGAGCGGCTGTGGCAGCCGATCGGGGCGGAGTTCGACGCCTACTACGCGCTGTCCCGCGGCCGGCCGCGCACCGCCGTCGGCGGCGGCTCGTTCAACGCGACGGTGCGGGACCTGGCCCGGCTCGGCCTCCTGATGGCCCGCGGCGGGCGGTGGGACGGGAAGCAGATCGTCCCGCAGGAGTGGGTCGAGCGGAGCCGCGGCGCGGACCTGCCGCATCTGGCGGTCGGCGCGCTCGGCGCGGGGTACTCGGCCGGTTACGGGTACTCCAACCAGTGGTGGACCCGCGGCGGGGCGCACCGCGCTTTCACCGGCCTCGGCATCTACGGCCAGTTCCTGTGGATCGACCCGGTCGCCGACACGGTGATCGTGAAGACCAGCGCCTGGCCGGTGGCCGACGACCCCGCGTTGGACGGCGAGACCGCGACGGCGCTCACCGCGCTGGTGGCCCATCTGGCGGCGGGCGAAGAAGCGTCCTAGCGCGTCCCTAGGATGAGGGCATGACGGATCCCAGCAGCCCGGCCCCCCGCTCCAGGCGGGGACGGCCGCCGTCGAACGCGCTCAGCCGGGAACGCATTCTGGACGCGGCGCTGTCGGTGCTGGAGTCGGAGGGGCCGGAGTCGCTGACGTTGCGTCGCCTCGGCACCGATCTGGGGTCCAACCACACGGCGGTGCTGCGCTATTTCTCCGGCAAGGACGACATTCTGCTGGGTCTCGCCGAGCGGCTGATCGCCGAGGCCGTCGACGGCTTCGAGCCCGGTCCCACCTGGCGGGCGACCTTGACCGCGCTGGCCCGTCGGGTGCGTCTGGCCTGTCTGGCGCACCCGGCGCTGGCCGTGCTGGTCGCCTCCCGGGTGTCCCGGCGCGACGCGGAGTTCCGCGGCGCGGACTTGGTGATCGGCGCTCTGCTGGAGGCCGGCTTCGCTGCGGAGGAATCGGCCCGCTACTACCGGGCGCTGGTCGACGTCACGCTGGCGATGAGTTCTTTCGAGGCGGCTTCGGCCGTTCTGGACGGCGCGGAGCGGGAGGGTGACCGGATGGCGTGGCGGCGCGAGTACCTGGCGGCCTCTCCGCAGCGTTTCCCGCAGCTCGCCTCTGTGGCGCCGTACTTGGCGCAGGCCGACGAGGACGATCAGTTCGAGTTCGTGATGGAGCTGCTGCTGGACGCCGTGGAAGCGCGTTCCGGCCGCCCGTAGCCGCCGTCCCTGAGCCCGCCCGCCACCCGCAGGATCGGCGCCGCCCCGATCAGGGTGGCCGCCACGAGAACCAGACCCAAGGGCAATGCTCCGGCTGTGCCGAGCAGCCATCCGGCCGCCGCCGGGCCCAGTCCGGTGCCCACGGCGATCGCCCCGCCCCCGGCGGCCGTCCACCGGCCCGTCGGGTCGGCCGCGGCGGCCAACGCCAGCAACTGCACCAGAAGCGCGACGTAGCCGATCTGCCAGCAGACTGTGGCCACCGCGTACACCGGCCCCCACGGGCAGGCCGCGACGAGGAACTTGGCCACCGTCTCCACCGCGACGATCACCGCCAGCGCCCTGACCCGGCCGAGCCGGCGTCCCG
>NZ_BAAGZI010000444.1:0-4489 GCF_054778695.1 Actinocorallia lasiicapitis | reverse complement strand
CTCCGGCCCCGGTCCGTGACCGAGGCTGCCGCCGGCCGTCCAGGCCGTCGCGGCGAGCACCGGCAGGAACGCCGACAGGGCCAGCCGCCTGCGGCGTGGCCCTCTCGGTGCGGCGTGCTTCGACGCCCGGGGTTTCAACGCCAGGGGCTTGGCCGCCCGAGGCTCTGACGCTCCGTGTCTACTCACTCCCGAAGAGTCGCATGATGCGGCCATTCGATCCGGAAGCAGTAGAAATTAGTTATCAATCCACTTGTCGCGGATCCGGCCGGTCCTCGTGCCCCGGCCACCACGCCTTGTGCCCGAGCAGCACCGTGATCGCCGGCACCAGGAACAGCGACATCACGAACGCCGACAGCAGGACGCCGACCGCGACCGAGACCCCGATCTCCTGCATGGCGTCGGCGCTGGCCAGCAGGAACGTCCCGAAGCTGCCCGCGAGGATCAGTCCGGCCGACGCGATCGTCGGCGCCGCGTGCTTGAACGCGTGCACGACGCCCTCGCGCGGCGGGAACCCGGCCTTGGCCTCCTCCCGCAGCCGCGCGATCATCAGAATGTTGTAGTCGGTGCCCAGCGCGACCACGAACAGGTACACCAGCAGCGGCAGCATGAAGATCACGCCGGGGTGGCCCTTGATGTGCTGGAAGATCAGCACGGACGCGCCGATCGTGCCGAGGAAGCTCAGCACCACCGCGAACATCAGGTATATCGGCGCGACGATGCTGCGCAGCAGCAGCCCCAGCACGATCGCGATGAGCAGGCCGGCGACCGGGAAGACGATCCGGTAGTCGCGGTTCATCGCGTCCTGGAGGTCGCTGAAGATGGCCGTGGAGCCGCCCACGTACGCCTTGGTCGCCGGCGGGGCCGCGCCCTTGACGGCCGTCCGCAGCGGTTCGATGGTGTCCATCGCCTGGGTCGACAGCGGGTTGACCGCGAGCTGCACTTCGACCAGCGCGGTCCTGCGGTCGGCGCTGAAGGTCGGCTCGCCGACCGCGCCCACCCCGGAGACGCCCTTGGCTGCCGTGGTGACCTGCCCGACCTCACCGGTGGTCAGGGCACGGTCGCCGTCCACGTAGAGCTGGGTGACCTGCTGGGCGCCCGCGGGGAAGCCCTTGCCGAGCGCGACCAGGCCGTCGGCGGCCTCGGTGCCCTTCGGTGCGGACGCCATGTCGAAGTTCGGCTTGTAACCGGTCGCCAGCAGCGCGAACGCCACCAGGATCAGCCCAGACACCAGCGCCACCAGCCCGGGGCGCCGCCCGAGGACCGAGCCGATCCGCCCGGCCGTCTTACCCTCGGGCTCCTTGCGCCAGCCCTTCGACGGCCAGAACACCTTCGGCCCGACCAGCGACACCACCGCCGGGATCAGGGTCAGCGCGGCCACCAGGGTCGTCGCGATCCCGATCGACATCGACGGGCCGAGCGACTTCAACATGCCCAGCGAAGCCAGCAGCAACGCCATGAACGCGATGATGACGGCCGCCGCCGCGCTCGTGATCACCTCGCCGACCTTGTGGACGGCGTTGACCATCGCGAGTTTGGAGTCCTCGCCGTCGCGCAGCCGCTCCCGGTACCGGAACAGCAGGAACAGGATGTAGTCGGTGCCGATGCCCAGCAGCACGATCGGCATCAGCGACTGGGTGGTGTTGTCGGCCTTCAGCCCGAACACCTCGTTGACGATGCCGATCAGCGCGAACGCCACCATCATCACGATGCCGACGGTGACCAGCGGCAGCAGCGCCGCGAGGATGCCGCGGAAGGTGAGCAGCAGCAGGATCACGATGACGATCGCCGTGGCCGTCAGGGTGATGGAGTCGCTCTTCTCGAACGACTCCTGGGCGTCGGCGTTGATCGCGGCGTCGCCCGTCACATACGTCCTGAGGTCGCCTCTGGACTTGGCGAGGTCCTCGCGGATCGTCTCGATCGCCTTGGTCACCTCGGGGTCGCCGTACGCCTGCGACGTGAAGTGGATCGGCAGCATCTGGACGTGCTTGTTCGGGGAGAGCGGGCCCGCCGCCACGGACTGGACGCCCGCGATGTGCGCGTCGTTCAGCTCCTTGGCCAGGGCCGAGGTCCTGGCCTGGTCGGCGGCCGACAGCGGCTGGTCGTCGCCGCGCGTCACGACGACCATCGCGGTCTGGCCCTTGGCCTGCGGGAACGCCTTCGACTGGAGTTCGACCGCCTGCACCGAATCGTATTTCGACGGCAGGAAGTCGGTCTGCTCGTTGCTGACCTTGAACTTGGGCGCGAAAGTCACCAACAGGACGGCCGCGATGATCCAGGCCGCGATGACCCACCAGCGCCGGTGGACGACGAAACGCCCAATGCTCTCGAACATGTACCGAGCGTAACCATACGCCTGTGACCTGCGCCGCAGCGGCCCCCCTCCAAGGTCACGAACATGCGACGGCCCCGCCCTCCGAGGGGAGGACGGGGCCGGAGCAGGGTGGATCGGTGATGAGGGCGTGCTTCGAAGCCACCTGCTCTACTGCGAGCGCCGACTCCGAAACACGCCCTAGCCGATCTCGGCCAGCAGCTTGGCGCGCTGCTGCTCGCCCAGACCGCCAACGCGGCGGTTCTCGTCGATCCCGAGCTTCTCGATGAGGGCGGAGACCTTCGCGGGGCCGTAGCCCGGCAGCGCCTTCAGCACCTGGACCACCTTGGTCTTTTTCGCCACGGTGTCCTCACGGGAAAGCACGTCGCCCAGGCTGAGCGATCCGCTCTTCAGCGCCGCCAGCAGTTCGCTGCGGGCCTTGCGGGCCTCCTGGGCCTTGGCGAGAGCGTCGGCCCGCTGCTCGGGGGTCAGCGTCGGCAGAGCCATCGGATTTCTCCTCGTTGTTGTCGTACCGCCCGCGCCAACGGCGGGGGCGTTGCGACCATCATGGCGAATGAGACCGACAGATGCCGAACTGAGCTGCGGATTAGTTGGATTTCGAGCCGTTCGGTGACCGATCGTGGTCGTGTCCGGCGTGCTGTTCGAGACGCGCGGCAACAGCCAGCGCACGCAGAGAAACACTCTTGACGTGCGGATTGTCCCCGCTGCGCTCGTTCCTCTTGATGACGTTGTTCATGCTGGTCGCCTCCTAGAGCTCCCTGGCGGACCGTCCTTCCCCTCCTACAACAACGCCGCTTCAGAATTATTCCTGACCTGAACGATTCCTCCCGAGACCGAGCTCTTTACACACCCTCAGGTAGGCGCGGGTCGGCCGGAGCACATAACCCCAGGCCAGCGAGTCGCCCCTGGTCCGGCCCGCCTTCGCGAGGTGCGTCCTCGCCCTGTCCTGATCGCCCGCCGTGTAGAACGCGGCACCGAAAAGCTGGTGGGCCTCACGGCGCCGGAGGTGAGACTGATCACCGGCCAGGAAGCGTTCGGCGGCCGTCACCAGCGAGGCGTGGACGTCCGGCTGGGCCAGATAGGCGGTGCGGCCGCCCGACTCGGCCGCCGACTCGAGATGGGCGGCGGCCACGATCGCTGCGATCGGGTCTCCCGGCTTGGCGGAGCGGGCGGCCTCCTCGGCGAACGCCCGGTTCTCGGCGTCCGAACCCTGCCATTTCGCCGCCAGCACCTGGACGCGGCGCTGGTGGCCCTGGAAAAGGCCGGGGTCGCGGCGGGTCAGCTCGTCCCAGATCCGGTCGAGTTCGGGACGGGGGAGCTGCATCCCCAGGCCGTAGGACTGGAGCTGGTTCCAGGGGGAGGGGTCGCCGGGCAGCAGGTCGGCGGCGCGGTACAGCCGCTCGCCCGCCTGCGACAGGACGATCCAGAACCGGCGGAACCTGTCGTGCGCGACCTGCTCGGCGCGCGCCGCGCTGCGGATCCGCCACGCCCCCGCGACCTGGGCGGCGCCCGCCCAGAGCTGGAGTTCGGGATCGTCCGGACGGGCGTCGGCCAGCGCGGACAGGGTCGGCGGATCGACCGCGTCCTTGAGCCGGTCCAGCCGGAAGACGCGCAGCTCGTGGTCGTCGCGGACGGCGGCCAGCAGGGCGCGGCCCGCTTCCAGATCGCCGCCGCGGACCCGGGAGAGGACGGTGCGGAGCCCGGGGTCGTCGCAGATCGGGGCGGGCAGGAACGGCAGTCGCTCGAGCCAGCGGTCCCGGGCCGGTGCGGCGGGGATCGTCAGATCCAGGGGTTCGGCCGGCGGCTGGTTCTGCGGCGCGACGGTCTTGGCGGGCAGCCGGATGACGCGGTCGGCGGGGACCGCGGCGTCGATCTCGGCGATGAGGGCGCCGGGATCGCGCCAGTGCGCGGGGTCGACGTGGACGACGATGCCGTCGCGGCCGATCAACCGGCGGGTGCCGTCCGGCCAGGCCGACAGCGCCCGGCATTCGGCGTAGCGGACCGTCGCGAGGGTGGCGTGGTTCACGACCGTCACGCCGGACGGGCCGTGCACCAGATGGGCGGTGCCGCTGACCGGGTGCAGGGTGCGGCCCGCGACGCCGTGCAGCGAGTCGCCGGGCGCGGGGCGATAGCGCAGATGCGGGGCCTCGTGGCCGGGCG
>NZ_BAAGZI010000443.1:0-4512 GCF_054778695.1 Actinocorallia lasiicapitis | reverse complement strand
CGGAGCCGGCGCTGCTGGCGGAGCTCGGCGACCGCGTCACGCTGGTGCGGGCCGGGCTGGTCCTCGGGCCGTACGAGAACGTCGGACGGCTGCCGTGGTGGCTGACCCGGATCGCGCGCGGCGGCCCCACCCTGGCCCCCGGGCCCGCCGACGCCGGCATCCAGTTCATCGACAACCGCGATCTGGCGCGCTGGACGCTCGACAACGCCGGGTTCAGCGGCCCCGCCGATCTGGTGAGCCCCGTCGGCCACGCCACCATGGGCGGCCTGCTGGAAGCCTGTGTGACGGCCACCGGCTCGGACTCCGACCTCCGCTGGACCGACCCCGAGACGATCCTCGCGGCAGGCGTCCAGCCCTGGACCGAACTGCCGGTCTGGCTTCCCCCCGGCCCCGACCACGCCGGAATGCACGGCAGCGACGTCGCACTGGCCCTGTCCACAGGCCTGCGCTGCCGTCCCACCACCGAAACAGTCGCCAACACCTGGACCTGGCTCCAGTCGATCGGCGGCCACCCCCCGCAGCGCGCCGACCGACCGAACAAGGGCCTCTCCCCCGAGCTCGAACGGCAGCTACTCGGCCTCGAAAAATGACCTACAGGAGCAGCCTGAGGGCGTACACAGCGTCTTCGATTCGGTCTCGAACGAAGCTTCCGCCATGACCCAGCCAGCCGGAGCTCCGGCCGCCGAACGTACCGAGCGGTACCGCGACGCCCTCGCGGTTCCCGAGTTCCGAGTGATCTTCCTTGTCCAGGTGATCACTTTTGTCGGGGTCATCATGGCCGACTTCGCCACCACGGTCCTGGTCTTCCGGAAGACCGGTTCGCCGCTGCTCGCGTCGCTGGTCCTGGCCCTGGCGTTCACCCCGTATCTGTTCGCGGGGCCGCTGCTGTCGTCGCTGGTCGACCGGGTGCCGCTGCGCCGCCTCATGGTCGCCGGGATGAGCCTCACCGGCCTGATCGCCGCCGCCATGGCGATCCCCGGGATGCCGGTCCCCGCCCTGCTGGGCATGGTCTTCCTGATCGGGACGGTCAGTCCGGTGCTCGCCGGAGCGCGGTCGGCGACCCTGCCGCAGGTGCTGCCGGGACCGGCGTACGTGCCCGCGCGGAGCCTGCTGCGGATCGTCGCGCAGTCGGCCCAGGTGTTCGGGCTCGCCGCGGGCGGTGTGCTGCTGACGGTCGTCGAACCGCACACCGCGCTGCTGGCGGAGGCCGTCGCGTTCGGCTTCGCCGCCCTGATCATGCGGTTCGGGACGAAGGAGAGGAGGCCCGCGACGCCCGCAGGGAAGTCGATGGTCAGGGACTCGCTCGCCGGGATCAAGGCCGTCCTCGCGCTCCGCCCGCTCCGGCGGAACCTGGTGCTCGGCTGGATCGTCGCGGCCCTGTCGGTGACGCCCGAGGCCCTGGCCCTCCCCTACGCCGCGGAGGCCGGGATCGGAACGGCCTGGATCGGGGTGATGATGGCCGCGCTGCCGCTCGGCTGCGCGCTCGGCGAGTTCGCCGTGATGCGGGCCCTGACCCCGACCCGCCAGATCCGGGCGATCGTGCCGCTGGCGGTGCTCGTGCTGGCGCCGCTGCTCGGCTACGCGCTGAAGCCGGGGCTCGCCGGGGTGGTGCTGCTGCTGTTCGCGTCGGGCGCGGGGGTCGGCCACCATCTCGGCCAGGACCACCAGCTCATCAAGGTGACCCCCGCGGATCTGCGGTCACGCGCGCTCGCCGTCCAGACGATGGGCCTGATGTTCTTCCAGGGCGCCGGGTTCGCGACGGCCGGGCTCGCCGCCGAGTTCACGCCGGTCTCCGTCGTCGTCCCGGTCAGCGCCGCCGCCGGGCTGATCGCGGTGGCGCTGCTGCGCCCGACCCGGAAGTGATCAGGCGTGTTCGACCTGGTAGCCGGGGACCGACGGCCAGCGGACGGTCAGAACCACCGACTCCTCCTCCGCCTTCCAGGAGTGGTCGACGCCATGGCCCCAGACCACGTAGTCGCCCTGCCGGTCGAGGAGGACGCTGCGGCCCGGCACCTCGACCCGGAACCGCCCGCTGATCAGGACGAGCAGGGCCGTGCGACGCTCACCGCGCACCCACTCGGCACGTTCGTCGCCCGGCGGGTGCACACCCCACTTGATCTCGACGTCGGTGCTGTGCCGGGCGTCGCCCTCGGGCATGAAGTGCCCCAGCAGCCAGCCCCGCTCCGCGAGGGCGTCGACGTTCGCGTTCCCGGTGTAGATCTCATCGGCCACGTGCGCCGACCCTAGCGCATCAGGGCGTGGTTCTCGGCGTCCGCGCGGTGCAGCCGGGCCGCGATGGCGCGGGCGATCGACCAGCGCAGCGCGTCGACGAGCCGGGAGTTCTCGCGCTCCAGCCGCGACAACGCGGCCGTGGTGAGGACCTGGCAGCGCGTCGGCCCTTCGGCGACGATCCGGCGGGCCTGGTCGGCGTCGTCGAGCAGCGCCAGCCGGCCGACGGCCGTGCCGGGCCCCATCGACGCCTCGCGGACCAGGCGTCCGCCGACCGTCACCTCGCGGGCCAGCCGGCCCGACAGGATGAAGCAGAGGGCGGCGACGTCCTCGATGAGCCGCTCGCCCGGCGCGTAGCCGCGGGTCTCCAGATACTCGCGGAGCGCGTAGACGAGATCGTCGTCGAGCGCGCGCAGCAGGTCCTGCTCGTGCAGCGGCACCTCGTGCCGGACCGCTCCCTCGGACTCCAGCAGGGCGTCCTCGCAGAGTTCGAGTGCGGCGTCGCGGGAGGCGACGGTGATCGTCGACGCCAGCGGCACCCGGTCCTCGGGGTCGACCGCGACGGTCGTGATCCCGCGCTCCTTGAGCTTGGCGGCCATCGCCTCCAGCAGGGTCGCCGCGACGCTCTGCACCCTCCCCGACCTGCGCAGGTCCAGCACCACCCAGCGGACCCCCTCCTCGGCGGTGATGGTCCGCACGACCTCCTCGGTGGCGTTGAACGCCAGGTCGCCACGGAGCTCGTAGACGATGATCTCGCTGCCCTTGGCGGTCAGCGCGGCCCGTTCGTCGTGGCAGCGGACCCGCTTGGAGTGGGCGGTGTCGCCCCGGAACGTCCGGTGGAACACCGGGCCCGGACGCTCGGTCGGCCGCATCAGATGCAGCCCGAACCGGCCGGACAGCTCCTGGCACGCCGCGACGCCCCGGACGCTGTTGCCGCGCGAGTCCAGCCGCGGCGAGAACACGCCGAGACCGAGCTGCGACGGCAGCGCCGCGATCAGCCCGCCGGACACCCCGCTCTTGGCGGGCAGCCCCGCCCGCATCAGCCATTCGCCCGCGTAGTCGTAGGTGCCGCAGGTCGCCATCACGGTGAGGGCCCCGGCCGCCGCCTCGACGCTCACCACCTGCTTGCCCGTCACCGGGTTCACTCCGCCGCCGGCCAGCGTCGCCGTCATGACGGCCAGGTCGCGGGTGGTGACCAGGGTCGAGCACTGGGCGAAGTAGACGGTCAGGGCGTCGTCGACGTCGCAGCGGAGCGAGCCCGCGCCGTGCATCAGCCACGCCAGCGCCCGGTTCCGGTCGCCCGTCACCGACTCGGAGATCAGCACTTTGTGGTCGACGACCAGGTCCCGTCCCGCGAACGCCGACAGGCCCTCCAGGATGCGGTCGAGCCGCGCCTCGGGGTCGGCGCCCTCGACCAGCGAGGTGGTGACGATCGCGCCCGCGTTGACCATCGGGTTGTAGGGGCGTCCGGTGCCGGGTTCGAGGCGCATCGCGTTGAACGCGTCGCCGGTCGGTTCGACCCCGACCTGCTCCAGCACCCGCTCCATCCCGATGTCCTGGAGGGCGAGCGCGTAGACGAACGGCTTGGACACCGACTGGATCGTGAACGGGACGTCCACGTCGCCCGTCTCGTACAGCGTGCCGTCGAGGGTGGCGACGGCCATCCCGAACCATTCGGGGTCGGCTTTGCCGAGCTCGGGGATATAGGTGGCGACCTCGCCGCCCCGCTGCGCCTGGAGGCGTGTGCGCAGGTCGTCGAGGAGGTCTTTGATCGGGCTGACGATCGGTCCGTTCACGCGTCAAGGGTAGAGGAAGCGGATCATCCCGTTTTCGTCAGGTCGGCGTCGGCGGTGATAGAGGCGTCGCTGCTCTCGTAGCGGTAGGTCAGGTTCGCCCCGTTCTGGGTGAGGGTGATGGTGCCGTCACCGCAGTTGTTGGCGGGGACCAGGTAGAGCACCACCGAGCCGTTGCGCATCCGGGTGAAGGAGATCGGCTGGTTGCAGAGGCTGCCGCCCGAGGCGGCGAAGGTGCCGCGGGTGGTGCCCTCGCGGACGGTGAGGGTCAGGGTGAAGCTGCCGCCCAGATTGTCGTTGACCGTGCCCGTCCAGGTTCCGGCGAACGCCGCGGGCACCCCGTTGGTCGGCGCGGGGGTCGCGGACGCCGAGGCGGTGGGAGTCCCGGACGTCGTCGAGGCCGCCGTGGCCGGCTTCCCGGTCGGGGTGGTGCCCGCCTCCGGCCGGTCGGAGTCGCCGCCCGGCCAGAGCAGGAAGGCCGTCACGAGGA
>NZ_BAAGZI010000442.1:0-4512 GCF_054778695.1 Actinocorallia lasiicapitis | reverse complement strand
CGGGCCGGTGGTCGGCGCGCAGCCAGCCGGTCTGCAACTGGAGGGCGGCCGGCGCCCACGCGGAGATCCGCCGGGTGAACGCGTCACGCATACACGCCTCGCCCGGACAGCGGGCGAGCGCCGCCCGGTCCTCGCTCATCTCCTGCTCGGAACTCCGGCCGCGGACCTGGCAGTCCTTGATCGACTTGGCGTCGGAGCCGGGCGCGGGCACCCAGCCGGTGGCCCGTTTCTCGACCTCGATGTCGCGGCGGGTGAGGCAGGCGGCGTAGCGGATGCCGTCGCGGTACTCGCGGATCTGGTCCGACAGCCCGACCTTGCCGAGCAGCAGCGCCGACCCGTCCATCAGCGGCTGCGGCCGGACGTCGATCGCGGTCGCGGGCTTGGTCGGCACCTGGCGGGCCGTCCGCCCTTCGAGCGTGTCGGTGTCCGCGACGACCGTCCCGTCCCGTGACGCCACGATCCGGATCCGCTGCCCGGTCTCCCGGCCCAGTCGCGCGACGACCTCGTCGACCCCTTCCCAGGTGCCGTGGTCGATCCCGTAGAGCCGCAGCGTGTCGTAGATCGTCCGGGTGGTGCGCCGCTCCTCGGCCCCCGACGAGCTGAGCTCCGCCTTGGTGGTGCGGACCGTCAGCCACGCCGTCGCGCCGGTCGCGGCCAGCGCCACCACCACGATCATCAGGAAGACCCTGGCCTGGAACCGCCGGAACACGGTTCAGCCACCACCGAGCCGGTAGCCGCGCCCGTAGACGGTCTGGACGAGCGCGGGGGAGGTCGGGTCGTCCTCCAGCTTGCGGCGCAGGTTCATGATGTGGGCGTCCACGGTCCGGTCGAGGATGTAGTGGTCGAAGCCGAACGCGCGCTCCAGGATTTGCGCGCGGGACAGCACTCGTCCGGGGTCGGCGGCCAGCGCCTGCAGCACCCCGAACTCCTTGGCGGTCAGCTCGACCGGCCGGCCCGACACCTTCACCTCGAAGGAGTCGGGGTAGATCTCCAGCGGCCCGACCTTCTTGACGGCCGACGGCCCGGGGCCGCCCGAGCGGCGCAGCAGGGCGCGCACCCGGGCGGCGAGCACCCGCGGGCTGTAGGGCTTGGTCAGATAGTCGTCGGCCCCGAAGTCGAGGCCGCGGAGCTGGTCGTCCTCGGTGGACCGCGCCGTCAGCATGAGGATGGGGACGGCCGACTCGGCGCGGAGCGTCCGGCAGACCTGGAGTCCGTCCAGGCCCGGCATCATCAGATCCAGCACCACCAGGTCGGGGGCGTGGTCGCGGGCCTCGGCCAGCGCCGAACGGCCGTCGCCGACGACCAGGACGCTGTGCCCTTCCTGCTCCAGATAGAGCCGGATCAGCCGAGCCTGTTTGGGATCGTCCTCCGCGACCAGGACCCGCGAACCGCTACGCATAGGTAGAGAACCTACCTAACCGCCATCTCCTCGGCGACCGCGGCGGCGAAGCCATCGATGTCGGCCTCGGTGGTGTCGAACGAGCACATCCAGCGGACCTCGCCGGTCGCCTCGTTCCAGGTGTAGAAGCGGAACCGTTTCTGCAGCCGCTCCGTGACGTCCTTCGGCAGCACCGCGAAGACCGCGTTGGCCTGCACGGGCCGGACGATCTCCACGATCCCGCCGACGGCCGCGGCCAGCCGCGCCGCCATCGCGTTGGCGTGCCCCGCGTTCCGCAGGTACAGATCGCCTTCCAGCAGCGCGATGAGCTGTGCCGACACGAACCGCATCTTCGACGCGAGCTGCATCGACGTCTTGCGCAGGTACTTCACGGACGGAACCAGCGCCGGGTTCAGCACCACGACGGCCTCGCCCAGCATGATCCCGTTCTTGGTGCCGCCGAACGACAGGATGTCGACCCCGGCGTCGGTGGTGAACTCCCGCATCGGGACGCCCAGCGCCGCCGCGGCGTTCGCGAGCCTCGACCCGTCGACGTGCAGCAGCATCCCCCGCTCGTGGGCGTGGTCGGCGATGGCCCGGATCTCCGCGGGCGTGTACAGGGTGCCCAGCTCGGTGGACTGGGCGATCGAGACCACGGCGGGCTGGGCGCGGTGCTCGTCGCCGAAGCCCCACGCCTGCCGGTCGATCAGCTCGGGGGTCAGCTTGCCGTCCGGGGTGTGGACGGTGAACAGCTTGATCCCGGCCATCTTCTCCGGCGCGCCGCCCTCGTCGGCGTGGATGTGGGCCGTGTCGGCGCAGACCACGGCCTCCCAGCGCTTCAGGACGGCCTGGAGCGCCACCACGTTCGCGCCCGTCCCGTTGAACACCGGGAACGACCGCGCCTGCTCACCGAAGTGGGCCTGGAACAGCTCCTCGAGCCGCGCGGTGTACACGTCGGCGCCGTAGGAGGTCTGGTGCCCGTCGTTGGCCGCGGCGATCGCGGCCAGCACCTCCGG
This sequence comes from Actinocorallia lasiicapitis, assembly GCF_054778695.1. Lineage (NCBI taxonomy): Bacteria > Bacillati > Actinomycetota > Actinomycetes > Streptosporangiales > Thermomonosporaceae > Actinocorallia > Actinocorallia lasiicapitis. The sequence goes on along the minus strand of NZ_BAAGZI010000442.1, from coordinate 2,118 downwards.
GTGGATGCCGGCGTAGTTGTCGCTGGCGAATCCGCGGACGGCGGGGTCATGCAAAGAGTTCAACACGCTTTCCGTTCAGGTCGGGGGCGGGACGGTCCCAGAGTTCGACGATCCTAGTAGCAAGATCATCGACATGGGTCCAGCCCGGCTTGTCCGTATCGCCGGTGGCCAGGGCCTTGACCACGAGGATCACCGCGGCTCGGTCGGAGCCCTTGAAGGAGTCGGCGAGCGCCAGCAGCCACGCCTCCGAGGCCGCCTTGGCGGTGGCGTAGGCGGCGTTGCCCTGGGTGGGTTTCTGCGCGCCGGCCTGGGAGACGATCGTGACCCGCGCGTCGTCCGTGAACTCCAGCGCCAGGGTGGTGTGCTGGAGCGTACGGATCAGCAGGTTCTCCAGGAAGTCCCAGTCCTCGAGCTTGGTGTCGGCGAAGGTCTTCCCGCCGCGCCAGCCGCCGACCAGGTGGACGAGCCCGTCGACGGGCCCGAGCTCCTTCGCCCAGGCCGTCACGGCGTCCCGGTCGAGCAGGTCGACCTGGGAGTGCTCGATGTTGGGGTCGGTGTAGTCCAGGGGGATGCGGTCCACCGCGATCACCCGGTATCCGGCCTCGGCCAGCTTCCGTACCGCCGGGGGGCCCGCCGCGCCGCCGGCCCCCGCTACCACGATCGTCTTCATGCCGCTCGGATGCCCTTCGTGGAGTCGATCACGTCGCCCAGGCGCTTGGCCAAGGCCTCGTAGAACATACTGAGGGGGAACTCGTCGGGGAGGACGGCGTCGACCCACGCCTTCGGGGGTTCGGCGATCGGCAGCGCCTGCACGCCCTTGGCCCACGCCGAGGCCGGGTGCGGCTCGACGTAGTGGGCGACCAGGTCGTAGGCGGCCAGCCAGTGGGTCAGCTTCGGCCGGTCGATGCCGTCACGGTACAGCGCCTCGACCTCCTCGCACAGCGCGATGACGACCTCGGGCAGCCGCGCCCAGTCGATCGACAGCCGGTTGTCGGTCCACCGGATCACATGGTGCTTGTGCAGGTAGGCGAAGAGGAGCTGGCCGCCGAGCCCGTCGTAGTTGCGGACCCGCTCACCGGTGATCGGGAAGCGGAACAGCCGGTCGAACAGGATCGCGTACTGCACCAGCTTGGCGTGCGGCTCGCCGGTGAGCCGGGTGGCCTCGCGGAACGTCGTCAGGTCGCAGCGGAGCTCCTCAAGGGAGTACAGCCAGTACGGCATCCGCTGCTTGATCATGAACGGGTCGAACGGCAGGTCGCCGTGGCTGTGGGTCCGGTCGTGGATCAGGTCCCAGAGCACGAAGGTGTCCTGGGCGAGGTCCTGGGAGTCCAGCAGGCGGGCGGCGTCCGGCGGCAGCGGCAGGCGCAGGGTGTCGGCGGCGGCCCGCGACACGCGGCGGAAGCGGGCGGCCTCGCGGTCGCAGAAGATCCCGCCCCAGGTGAACTTCGACGGCACCTCCCGGACGGCGATGGTCTCGGGGAACAGCACCGCGGAGTTGGTGTCGTAGCCTGCGGTGAAGTCGGTGAATGCGATCGGCACGAACATCGGGTTGTCGTACCGCTCGGCCTCCAGCGCGGCCAGCCAGTCCGGCCACACCACCCGGCAGAGCACCGCCTCGAAGTTCCGGTCGAGGTTGCCGTTCTGGGTGTACATCGGGAACACCACCAGGTGCTCCAGGCCGTCCTCGCGCTGGTCCTGCGGCTGGAACGCCAGCAGCGAGTCCAGGAAGTCGGGGATCTCGAGGCCGTCGGCGACCCAGCGGCGCAGGTCCACGACCAAGGCGTCCAGGTAGGCGGCGTCGTAGGGGAACAGCGGCGCCAGCTCCTCGACGGCCGCGGTGATCCGGCCGGCGATCGCGGCGGCCTGCGCCTTGTGCTCGGCGGGCACCGAGCCGTCCTTGACCTGGAGCGGACGGAGCTCCTCGACGGCCGTCTTCAGCGCGGCCCAGGCCGGGTGGCCGAGCGCGGGGGAGTCGACCCGGGTGGAGCCGTCGCGCGGGGCGCCCGCCGCCCAGGTGACGATGTTGGTCCAGAGCGCCGCCTGGTCGTGGTCGTGCAGCGAGTCGTCGCCGAACAGGTCGGAGTCGGCGAACACCGCGACCCTGCCCTCGCCCGCCTG
>NZ_BAAGZI010000441.1:0-4525 GCF_054778695.1 Actinocorallia lasiicapitis | reverse complement strand
AGGCGACGCTCGTCGTGCGGTCGCCCGAGCGGGCGGGGGAGACCGCTGAGGTCGGCCGGGCGTTCGGCCTGGACCTGGCGGTCGAGCCGCTGGCCTCGCTCGCCGACCACCTGAAGACCGAGCTGGTCGTGTCGACGCTGCCGGGGGACGGGGCGGGGCCCTACGCCGGGATGGTGGCCGAGGCCGGGGTGCCGGTGTTCGACGTCGTGTACGCGCCCTGGCCCACGGAACTGGCCAAGGCCGTGCTGGGCCGGGGCGGCGTCGTCGTCAACGGGTTCGCGATGCTGCTGCACCAGGCGGTGCGTCAGGTGGCGATGATGACGGGCCGGGAAGACGTGCCCGTCGAGGCGATGCGCGCCGCGGGCGAGGCCGAGCTCAGCCGCCGCCTCGGCAACTGAAACCCTCCCGAAAGGGGAGCTGGGCGAGCGGATGATCCGGCTCGCCTCGTAGGCGTCCCCGAACCAAGAACCCACGGCGGCGGAGCCGCGTGGCGAGGCGATGGTGGCGGCCGTCGCGCTTCTGGGGGTGGCCGACTATAACATTTCGACTTATTTTAAGTCTCGAAGAGAGCGCCCTCGTCCCGTTCGTCCACCCCCAGAGGAACAAGTGGTGAGAACGATGAGAACAGGAATGGTGAGTACTCCGTCATGGCGGGTCCGGCTCTGTGCCGGGCTCGCCGCTGTAGGTGCGGCGGTCGTCTGTGCTGTCCTACGGCCGCTCCGGCGCGTCCTCGAGCCACCAGGACGACGGCTCCTGCTGGCAGTGCGGGCCCGCCCGCGCCTTCGATCTCGACCCCGCCAGCCGCTGGGCCACCAGCCCGAACGGCGGCTGGTCCGACCCGGGCTGGATCTCGGTCGACCTGGGTGCGACCGCCCAGATCCACCGGGTCGTCCTTCAGTGGGATCCGGCCTACGCGACGGCCTACCAGGTGCAGGTGTCGTCCGACGACCAGAACTGGACGCCGATCTACAGCACCACCACCGGCAGGGGGTTCAAGGAGACCCTGACGGTCGACGGCACCGGCCGGTACGTCCGCGTGTACGGCACCCAGCGCAGTGGCCCCTACGGCTACTCCCTCTGGGAGTTCCAGGTCTACGGCACCGGTGGCGCCCCCATCACTCCGCCCGCGCGCCCGGCGGAGCCGGCCTCCCGGCCCACGGACCTCGTGTTCGGCGACGAGTTCAACACCCCGGCCGGTACCAGGCCCGACGCCGCCCGATGGAAGGCCGATCCCGGCACCGGCCAGAACGGCGAGCTACAGTACTACACCGACAACGCCAACGCCGCCACCGACGGCCAGGGCAACCTGGTCATCGAGGCGCGCAAGGAGCCGAGCCCCGGCACCGCCTGCCCGGCGGATCCGCTGACCGGCAGCGGCACCTGCCAGTACACCTCGGGCCGGATCAACTCCTCGACCAGCTTCTCCACCACCTACGGACGGGTCGAGGCGCGGATCAAGGTCCCGGCCGGCGCGGGCCTGTGGCCGGCGTTCTGGATGCTCGGCGCGGACTACCTCACCGGACGTCCATGGCCCGCCACCGGCGAGATCGACATCATGGAGATCCTCGGCAGGGAGCCGAACAAGCTCTACTCCACCCTGCACGCCCCGGCCTACCACGGCACAGGCGGCCACGGCGGCTCCCTGACGATCCCCGGGAGCTATGCCGACGACTTCCACACCTTCGCCGTGGACTGGAACAGCACCTCGATGAAGTTCACGATGGACGACCGGATCGTGGCCGACGTCGACCGCGACGCCCTGGAGGCCACCCGCGGTCCCTGGGTCTTCGACCACCCCTTCTATCTGATCCTCAACCTGGCGGTCGGGGGTGACTTTCCCGGCCCGCCCAGTGCCGAGACCCCGTTCCCGGCCAGAATGCTGGTCGACTACGTTCACGTCTACCGCTAACCGAACACTTCAGCGTCCTTGACAAAAAATTTGTTCGGGACGATGATGGGGTCATGCGCGAAGGAGAGCCGACCATGGGCAAGGAGTTCCGGAGTGAGCGGCGGGCCGAGGTCGAGGTGGTGCCTGAGCAGGTGTGGGACGCCATCGCGACCGGGCCGGGGATCGACTCCTGGTTCATGGGCCGCACCCAGGTGGAGGACGGGGTCGTCGAGACCGCGTTCTCCGGGTTCGCCATGACCCACCCCATCGAGGTGTGGGAGCCGGGCAGCCGGCTGGAGTACGCCGGGGAGAAGAGCCCTGACGGGCGGTTCGTGGCCTACGAGTTCCTCATCGAGGGACGCGAAGGCGCTTCGACCGTGCTCCGCGCCGTCACCAGCGGGTTCCTGCCCGGCGACGACTGGGCGGAGGAGTTCGAGGCGATGGGCCACGGATTCGCGCTGTTCTTCGCGACCCTCGTCGCCTACCTGCGTCACTTCCCCGGCCGGACGGCTCTGCCCGTCACCGCGTCGGGGCCGCCGGTCGCCGACTGGACGGCCGCATGGGCGGCGCTCCACGGCGCGCTGGGCGTCACCGATCCCCGCGAAGGCGATCGTGTGCGCTGGTCCGTCCCCGGGGTCGGCCCGCTCGACGCGACCGTCTACCACGTCAGCCCGCACAACCTGGCGGTCCGCACCGACCAGGCGATGTACCGCTTCGTCAGGGGCTTCCACGGCTCCCTGATGTGCATGCACCACGTCTTCGCCGACGTGGACCCCGACCACACCCAGCGGGCCTGGACGGCCTGGCTGAACGATCTTCCTCGTTAAGGAGCCCACCATGCCGACCGTCACCTCCGCAGACGGCACCACCATCGCCTACTCCGTGTCCGGTTCGGGGCCCGCGCTCGTCGTCGTCGACGGGGCGATGTGCTACCGCGAGTTCGGCCCGAGCAAGGACCTGGCCGAGGCGCTGAGCGCCGACTTCACCGTCCACACCTACGACCGGCGCGGCCGCGGCGAGAGCGGCCCCGGCACCCCGTCCACGCCGGAGCGCGAGATCGAGGACCTCGGCGCGGTCGTCAAGGCGGCGGGCGGGTCGGCGTTCCTGCTGGGCCTGTCGTCGGGCGCGGTGCTGGCCCTGGAGGCGACGGCGGCGGGCGTCCCCGCGGACGGTCTCGCGATGTACGAGGCGCCGATGATCGTCGACGGTACGCGCGAGCCCGCCCCCGACGACTTCGAGGAGCGGTTGCGCGCCCTCGTCGCCAAGGGCGACAACGGCGGGGCCGTCAAGAAGTTCATGCGGTTCGTGGGGATGCCCGCCCCGATGGTCGCGGTGTTCCCGTTGTTCCCCGCGTGGAAGAAGCTGAAGGCCGTCGGCGCGACCCTCCCCAACGATCTGGCGCTGTTCCGGGGCGGGCTCCAGTCCGGCCGGCCGCTGCCGAAGGACCGCTGGGCGTCGGTCGCGGTGCCCGCGCTGGTCCTGCGGGGCGGGAAGAGCCCCGCGTGGATGAAGAACGGCGTCGCCGCGACGGCCGAGGCCGTGCCGGGCGCTCAGCTCGGCGAACTGCCGGGCCAGACCCACATGGTGAAGGCCGCCGTGCTGGCCCCGGCCGTCACCGAGTTCTTCAAGCGCTGATCGCGGGCTGCTCGGGCGGCCGCCCGCCGACCGTCAGGGTGATCTCGCCCTCGCAGTGCGGGCAGCGGACCGTCACCCCGCCGGGAGCCTCCGGTCTCGGTCGGCGCCGCCGGATCGAGGTCGCCCCGACGAGCAGCACGCCCAGCACCGGCCACGCCCACGGATAGGACGAGGTCTGGCCGGTGAACACGGCGGGCCGCTCGATCCCGGTGATCTCGCCGCGCACCTGGTAGGCGCCGAACGCGGGCGCGGCGAACGTGACGGGCACCCGGTAGGTGCGCTCCTCGCCGGGGGCGAGCGTGCCGAGCGCGGGCGCGGTCAGCACGCCCGTCGGGTCGGGGGAGCGGCCGTAGGAGAGGGTGACGGGCGGGTCGGTGACGGCCACGGCGCCGTCGTTGCGGATCGTGTAGACGAAGGTGCGGGACGCGCCGCCGCCGAACCAGGCGCCGAACGAGGAGCCCTCGACGCCCACCGCGGTGACGGTCAGCGAACGCGACGCCGCCGCGGCGTCGTCCTGCTGGATCTCGTTCAGCGTCGCCGTGCCCCTGACCTTGATCGGGACGGTTCTGGCCGTGCCGCCGCCGACCGGTTTCACCGAGACCACGCACGGGCAGCCGACGGGCGGCTTGGCCACGTTGAGCAGCACGGTGCCGCGGCCCTCGGCGTTGACGAAGGTCGTCGCGGACGAGCCGACCGCGCAGTCGGCGCTGCCCCGGCGGCCCTCGTTGCCGCACAGCTCGACCGCGACGTTCCCCGCGGGCCAGCCGGACAGCTTCACCGTGACGGTCTGCCCGGCTTTCACCTCGGTCTTGTCGAGCTCGATGACCGGCCCCTGGGCCAGCACGAACGCGAACATCAGCGGGGTCATCCGCGTCTCCTTCGGGGGCGGCGGCCGCGCAGGAACAGCAGGACGGCCACGGCGGCGGTGCCGAGCACCGCCCACGGCACCGACCAGAAACCGGCGGTGCGCCGGGTGGCGGCGAGCGGCCGTCCGTCGGTCGC
>NZ_BAAGZI010000440.1:0-4555 GCF_054778695.1 Actinocorallia lasiicapitis | reverse complement strand
CCAGTCCGAAGGCCGGGTGGTCGCGATGGCGGGCGACGGCGTCAACGACGCGCCCGCCCTGGCGCGGGCCGATCTGGGGCTGGCGCTCGGCACCGGCGCCGACGTGGCGATCGAGGCCGCCGATCTGACCCTGGTCTCCGGCGACCTGCGCGCCGTCCCCGACGCGATCGAGCTGTCCCGCCGCACCCTGCGCACGATCAAGCAGAACCTGGCCTGGGCGTTCGGCTACAACGTCGCCGCGCTCCCGCTGGCCGCGCTCGGCCTGCTCAACCCGGTGATCGCCGGTGCTGCGATGGCCCTGTCGAGTGTCTCGGTCGTCGCCAACGCCCTCCGCCTGCGCGGCTTCACTCCCTCGCGCTGAGCCTCTGGATCCTGGCCCCTAGATCTGGGGCCGGTGGGAGAGCGACCAGATCACCACGACGTCCAGGAGGATCACCATGATGCTCCAGATCGGGTAGTGCGGGATGAACAGGAACTGGGCGACGGCGCTGAGCATCGCCAGCCCGACCCCCACCATCCGCGCCCAGTCGTAGTCGAGCATGATGTAGACGCCGACGACGACCAGGGCCACGCCGAGGATCATGTGGATCCAGCCCCAGCCGGTCAGCGAGAGCCCGAACAGGTCGTCGTTCACGACGACGAAGACCTGCTTCTTGGCCACGGCGTGCAGGCCCTCGAAGAACTGGAAGAGGCCCGACAGGATGAGGATCGTCCAGGCGAGGACGGTCCCGCTCAGGGCGAGCATCTTCTCGTTCGGTGCGGTCATGGCTTTCCCCCCGGCTCGCCATCAAGATCACAGAGAGTGATCCCCCGGGTCGTCGAGGGTGAAACCCGCCGCCGTCACGGCCGCGTCGCTGAGCCAGGGCCGCCAGCCGCCGATCAGCTCCCGCAGTTCGGGGGTGCGGAACGCCGGATCGTGCCGGGCCAGATCGAGCTCGTTGGCCGTGCTCAGCTCCGCGAAGTCCCGCAGATCGGCCAGGGACGGCGCGTGCGCGGCCCCGTCGAACCTGTCGAGGAACGGGGAGAGCGCCGGATAGCTGACGGACCGGTCGCAGCTCGCGTACCGGTAGACGATGTGCTCGGTCTCGGCGCCCGCGATCCTGGCCAGCGGCTGGTGCCCGTCACGGGGCTGCCGCCGCTGCCGGTCGGCTGGGCGGCCCGTCAGTGGGCGGCGCTCAGCCCGCCGGCCCGCGCTTTCGCCGACACCGTCACCGACGCGCTTAGCGGGGCGGGACGTTCCACGACCGGATGACGGGCCGGTCGTGCTCCGTGCCGAGGGTGGAGGCCGTCCCGGTGTCGAGGGCGAACAGCCGGCCGTCGGCGGCGGGCAGGCCCAGCCAGCGGGCGGTCAGGATGCGCAGCACATGGCCGTGGGCGATGAGGGCGACGTCGCCGTCGGCCAGCAGCGGCTTGACCCGGGCGATCACCCGGTCGACGCGCGCACCGACCTCGTCGGCGCTCTCACCGGGCGTCTCGCCGGGTTCGGTGCCGTTCTCCCACACGTACCAGCCGGGGATGGTCTCCCGGATCTCCTTGGTGGTCAGCCCTTCGAACCGGCCGTAGTCCCACTCCCAGAGGTCGTCGGTGAGCTCGGGGTCGGCGATCCCGGCTAGTTCGGCCGTCCGCCGGGCGCGCAGCGCGGGGCTCACGAACGCCTTGACGATGTCGTGCTTGCCGACCAGCGGGACCAGCGACCTGGCCTGGTCCTCGCCGTGCGCGGTGAGCGGGACGTCGGTGCGGCCGGTGTGCTTGAGCGTCTTGCTCCACGCGGTCTCGCCATGGCGCAGAATGATCAATTCCCCCATGCAGGACACTCTACGGTCCCCGACGGGAAAGGCGCGCCCCCGGGCTCCGTTGACCGGGGGCGCGCCTTTGATGTCGGGTGGTTCTAGGCGAGCAGCGAGGCGACCTCGACGGCGGGGAGGCCGTGGGCCTCGGCGACGTGGTCGTAGGTGAGCTGTCCGTCGTGGGTGTTCAGGCCGAGGGCGAGCGAGGCGTCGTCGCGGAGCGCCTGCTGCCAGCCCTTGTTCGCCAGCGCCACCGCGTAGGGGAGCGTGACGTTGGTGAGGGCGTAGGTGGAGGTGTTCGGCACCGAGCCCGGCATGTTCGCGACGCAGTAGAAGATCGAGTCGTGGACCTGGTAGGTCGGCTCGGCGTGCGTGGTCGGGCGGGAGTCCTCGAAGCAGCCGCCCTGGTCGATGGCGATGTCGACGAGCACGGAGCCCGGCTTCATCCGGGAGACCAGTTCGTTGGAGACGAGGGTCGGGGCCTTCGCGCCGGGGATCAGGACCGCGCCGATCACGAGGTCGGCCGCGAGGACCTCCTGCTCGATGGCGTACGCGCTGGAGACCAGGGTCTTGAGCCGGCCCTGGTAGATGGCGTCGATCTGGCGGAGGCGGTCGACGTTGACGTCGAGGATCGTGACGTCCGCGCCCATGCCGACCGCGATCTGCGCGGCGTTCAGCCCGGACACGCCGCCGCCGATCACGACGACCTTGGCGGGGGCGACGCCGGGCACGCCGCCCGGCAGGACGCCGCGGCCGCCGTTGAACCGCATCAGGCTGTACGCGCCGACCTGCGGGGCGAGCCGGCCCGCGACCTCGGACATCGGGGCGAGCAGCGGCAGCGACCGGTTCGGGAGCTGGACGGTCTCGTAGGCGATCGCGGTGACGCCGGAGGCCAGCAGGGCGTCGGTGCACTCGCGGGAGGCGGCCAGGTGCAGGTAGGTGAAGAGGGTCTGGCCCTGGCGCATCCGGTGGTACTCGGCGGCGATGGGCTCCTTGACCTTGAGGATCAGTTCGCCTTCGGCCCAGACCTCGTCGGCCGAGTCGAGGATCTTGGCGCCGGCGTGCAGGTAGTCCTCGTCGGGGATGGACGAGCCGAGGCCCGCGCCGCGCTCGATGAAGACCTCGTGGCCGTGGCGGGTCAGCTCGTGGACACCGGCCGGGGTGATCGCCACGCGGTACTCGTGGTTCTTGATCTCGCGCGGAATGCCGACCTTCACTGTTTCCTCCCAAAGTGCCCGCACGGCCCGGTGCTGTGTGGCGTGTATCTCCAGGTTGCGGCCTGTATGAGGGTTCCGGCCACCGGCACTGTGTACAGCTGTGGTCAACGAAGATGACAGAGTGTCGGATCATGCTCCGGGACACGCCGAAGCGCACCAAGATCAACAATCTTGATGTCCCGGCGTTCTACTCTGGCAGCGCAGGAAGATCATGGAGTCCGCGCCTCCGTTCCTTCCTGCAACCGCGAACGCCCCGCCGCCCAGAGCGCGGCGGGGCGTTCGCCTCCCCGTCAAGATCAGACCCGTGAAGATCAGGGCTTGCGGGCGATCCCTCCGTAGATCAGTTTCTGCCCGACGCTGAGCTCCCCGTCGACCGGACGGTCCGGACGCCACAGCGGGTTGGGCACGACCCCCGGCTCGACCAGCTCGAGCCCGTCGAACCAAGCCGTGATCTCGGCGGGGGTGCGGAACCGGCCGGTGCCGAGCAGCGCCAGATACTGCTTCTCCGCCGCCTCGGCCTCCGGCGAGGAGTTGCAGAAGCTGGTGATGAACACGTGGCTGCCCGACGGCACGGCCGCCAGATAGGCGTCGACGATGCCCTGCGGGTCCTCGTCGTCATGGAGGTGGTGCAGGATCCCCACCAGCATGATCGCGACCGGCTGGTCGAAGTCGATGAGCGCCTTGATCTCGGGCCTGGCCAGCACCGCGGCGGGGTCGCGCAGATCCGCGGTGACGACGGCCGTCCGCTCGTTCTCGGCCAGGAACGCCTTGCCGTGTGCGAGCACGATCGGATCGTTGTCCACATAGACGACCCGGCTGTCGGGGGCCGCGGCCTGCGCGACCTGGTGGGTGTTCTCGACGGTCGGCAGGCCGGAGCCGAGGTCGAGGAACTGGCGGATCCCCTGGTCGACCAGGTAGCGGACGCCGCGTCCGAGGATCTCCCGGTTGTAGGTGGCGACGTCGTAGATCTCCGGGACGACCTTGACGATCTCGTCGACGAACGCCCGGTCGACCGCGAAGTTGTCCTTGCCGCGCAGGACGACGTCGTAGGCGCGGGCGATGCTCGGCACCCTGATGTCGATGCCCTTGGCCGCCCAGTCCTCTGTTTCGCCCACGAATGCCCTCCACTGCGCTGAAACCCTTATTTATAAGGGTTTCAGCGTAGGGGATCGGGGAGCCATTCGGCGGCGATGGCGACGGTGAGCTGCTCCAGGAGCGGCCCCGCCTGGCGGATGCAGCGGTCGACGTCCGACTCGATGTCCGTCAGCGTGTAGGCCGCGTGGATCTTGGCGCGGCGGAGCTGCTCGCCGGTCAGGGACCGCCGCCCGCTGACCGCGACGACCGGCACCCCGGCGCGGGCCGCGGCGCGGGCGACGCCCACGGGCGCCTTGCCGCGCAGCGTCTGGCTGTCGAGGCTGCCCTCACCGGTGATCACCAGCCGTGCTCCGGCGAGCTGCTCGGTGAAGCCCAGCAGCTCCAGCAGGTAGCCGATGCCCGGTTCGAGCCGCGCGCCGAGGAACGCGAGGGCCGCGAAGCCCACCCCGCCCGCCG
>NZ_BAAGZI010000439.1:0-4569 GCF_054778695.1 Actinocorallia lasiicapitis | reverse complement strand
GGGCGAGCAGCGCGGCCAGCCCGCCGAGCCCGCCGGACAGCGTGGTGAAGACCGGCCCGGCCTCGGCGGGCGCGGCCTCCTTGACGGCCTTCGCGGCCATGATCAGCGAACGGTGGCTGCGGGAGGCGTGGGCGAGCTGCGGCAGGGTCGCCTCGAACGACAGGTCCTCGACGCGTCCGGCGTAGACCCCGCCGAGCAGCGGTTCGACCAGCCGGTCCACGGCCTCCCTGCCGAGGCGGTCGCCCACGAAGTCGGCGACCGACAGATCCGAGCCGCGTGGGGTGGGCCTGCGGGCCAGATCGAGGGCGGCGCGCGCCACCCCCTGCTGGGAGAGCACGCCCGACGCCGCGAGCGCCTTCAGATCCGACGGGACGCCCATCACCTGCCCGGCCGGGAAGGGGCGGAGCGCGCCATGGCTGAACAGGGCGGCCGACGTGGTGCCCGGGTAGACGAGCCGGTCGGCGAGGCCCAGCTCGCGCACCAGTTCCAGGCCCTCGGGGCGGCGGGCGAGCATCGACTCGGCGCCCTCGTCCAGGGGCTGCCCGGCCAGCTCGCTGGTGCGCAGCTTGCCGCCGACCTCGGGCGAGCCCTCCAGGACGGTCACGGCGAGCCCCGCCCGGTGCAGGTACCAGGCGGCGGACAGTCCGGCGATCCCGCCGCCCACCACCGCCACATGCTTGGCGTTCACCCTCCCACCCTTCCAGACACCGGTGGGTGCCACGGCCGGTGGCTCCTGTGAGTTCGGCGTCACCCAACGGTGACCTGATCGCGACCCGGCTCAGACAACGCAAATCGGTGCGGCGCCCGTCCAAGAGGCATGGACCTGAGAAAAGCCTTCTGCGCGGTCGCCGTCGTGGCCCTCCTGTCGGGATGCTCCGCCAGTTCGACACAGACCATGTCCGACGACAGCGCGCCCGTGGCGAAGCCCGCCCGCGAGGCCGCCGGGTATGCGAACGAGAGCAAGACCTTGGACGACCAGGCCGTCGACAAGGACGCTGGGAACCTCAAGGTGCCGGTGACCAAGCAGGCGCCGGCCGTGGACCGGGCCGTCGCCTACACCGCGAACCTGCGGATCCGCTCCGACCAGGTCGAGGTGTCGGCGACCAGGATCAAGCAGCTCGTCGTCGCCGAGGGCGGCTATGTCGGCGAGGAGGAGACCGGCGGCAACCCGGTGACCGCGAGCCTGGTGCTGCGGGTGCCCGGAGACCGGTACGCCTCCGTCCTGGAGAAGCTGAGCACGGACTTCGGCGAGAAGATCTCGCTCAAGCAGTCCGCGGAGGACGTCACCGAGCAGGTCGCCGACGTCGACGCCCGGATCAAGTCGGCCCAGTCGGCGCTGACCCGGCTGCGCGCCCTGATGGGCGACGCGAAGAACGTCACCGAGGTGCTGCGGATCAGCGGCGACATCGACAACCGCCAGGCCGATCTGGAGTCACTCCAGGCCAAGCAGAAGTCCCTGGCCCGCCGCACCGCCTTCGCGACGGTCACCCTGAACATCGACCCGCCGAGCGTCAAGCACGAGGAGCCGAAGCCGAAGGACGAGACCGGGTTCCTGCCGGGGCTGCGCAACGGCTGGGACGCCTTCACCTCGTTCGTCGACGGCACCCTCACCGTGGTCGGCGCGCTGCTCCCCTTCGCCGGGCTGGCCGCGCTGCTGGCCGTCCCCGCGCTGGTGATCCGGCGCCGCCGCAGGCCCGTCACCCCGCCCCCCGCCGAGCCCACCGAGCCCGCCGAGCAGGAGAAGGAGCCCGTGGGCTGACGCCCAGGCCGCTGACGTTCAGGCCGCCGAGGTTCGGGCCGCCGCCGGGGTTCAGGCCTCGGCGGAGAGCCGGATCGACTCGGTGTGGACGAAGTCGGCGAGCCGGGCGAGCTGGTCGGGGTTGACCGACGGGAGGACGCCGTGGCCGAGGTTGAACACATGGCCTTCGGCGGTGCGGCCGCGGCGCAGGATCTCGCGGGCGCGCTCCTCGACGACCTCCCAGGGCGCCAGCAGGAGGGCCGGGTCCAGGTTGCCCTGGAGCGCCTTGCCCGCGGGGACGCGGCGCGCCGCCTCGTCCAGCGGGACCCGCCAGTCGACGCCGACGACGTCCGCGCCGACCTCGCCCATCTGGTGCAGCAGCTCGCCCGTCCCCACCCCGAAGTGGATCTTCGGCACGTCGGCGCCGACCGCCTCGAAGATCTTCTGGGTGTGGGGGAAGACGTAGCGGCGGTAGTCCTCGGGGGCGACCGCGCCGACCCAGGAGTCGAAGAGCTGGATCGCGCTCGCGCCCGCGTCGATCTGGGTCTTCAGGAAGGCGATGGTGATGTCGGCGAGCGCGTCGAGCATGGAGTTCCACAGCTCGGGCTCGCCGTACATCATGGCCTTGGTGTGGTCGTGGTTCTTCGACGGGCCGCCCTCGATGAGGTAGGACGCCAGCGTGAACGGCGCGCCCGCGAAGCCGATCAGCGGGATGTGGCCGAGCTCGCCGACCAGGCCCTTGATCGCGTCGGTGACGTAGGGGATGTCGTCGCCGGTGAGCGGGCGGAGCCGGGAGACGGCGGCGCGGTCCCGGATCGGGTCGGCGATCACCGGGCCGACGCCGGGCTTGATGTCCAGGTCGATGCCGATGGCCTTGAGCGGGACCACGATGTCGCTGAAGAAGATCGCGGCGTCGACCGCGTAGCGGCGGACCGGCTGCATCGTGATCTCGACGATGAGGTCGGGGGTCGCGCAGGCCTCCAGCATCGGGATTCCCTCGCGGACCCGCAGGTACTCGGGCAGCGAACGGCCTGCCTGGCGCATGAACCACACCGGGGTGTGGGGCACGGGCTGACGGCGGCAGGCGCGCAGGAACGTCGATTCTTCTGCTGGCATGTGGGAAATCGTCCCATGGACTCGGGCCGCCTCAGGGCCGGGGTGGCCGAACCCGCATCGCGGAGATTCGGGACACGCCGCGAAATTTCCCACAAATGGGGCCACGAGTGTGTCACTTTCAAACGTGCCCCCTTCGCCTCAGAGCCCTTCCGGCGTGGCATCCCCGCCTTCACCACCATCAGAGATCTACGCTCGGCAGATGACGCCCCCGACCGAGTTCCTCCGGGCCCTCGACACGTTCTCCTCGGCCCTGGCCGGCGACCCCGAGCGCCCCGAACTGGAGTTCGAGGAGATGCCCGCGCCGCAGCGGCTCGCCCCCCACTCCGCGGCGATCTCCGCGGCGGTCGTCAGGGACGACAACGAACTGGCCCACGGCCGGCTGATCCTGCTCTACGACCCGGCGGGCCGCGGGAGCTGGCACGGCAGGTTCCGGCTGGTCGCCTATGTGCAGGCCGAGCTGGAGCCCGAGATGGCCGAGGACCCGCTGATCGGGACCGTCGCCTGGAGCTGGCTGATCGAATCCCTGGAAGTGGCCGGTTTCGCCGCCGAATCCGGCACGATCACCCGGGCGATCTCCGAAAGTTTCGGGGAGAAGCAGGACGAACCCTCCACCACGGAGCTCGAACTGCGGGCATCCTGGTCTCCCGTGGAAGACGATCTCACCCCGCACGTGCGGGCCTGGACCGAGGTCATGTGCATGGCGGCGGGGCTCCCCCCGCGCGGAGTCAGCGAGCTGAAGGACGTACGGTAGCTAGGTGAGCGAAGGTCAGGATCAGGCAGCGACGCCGCTGCTCGAGCCGAGGGAGGGCATCCCCTCCGTGGTGGCCGACGACAGGGCGCTGGACGCCGTCGTCGCCGCGTTCGCCGCGGGCACGGGCCCCGTAGCGGTCGACGCGGAGCGGGCTTCCGGCTACCGGTACGGCCAGCGCGCCTACCTGATCCAGCTGCGCCGCGAGGGCGCGGGCACCGCGCTCATCGACCCCGTCGCCTGCCCGAACCTGCTCGACCTCAACCGGGCGCTGGCCGACGCCGAATGGGTGCTGCACGCCGCCAACCAGGACCTGCCGTGCCTGCTGGAGCTGGGCATGATCCCGCGCCGGCTGTTCGACACCGAGCTGGCGGGCCGGCTGCTGGGCTATCCGCGGGTCGGGCTCGGCTCGATGGTGGAGTCGATCCTCGGCTACGCGCTGGAGAAGGGCCATTCGGCCGCCGACTGGTCCACCCGCCCGCTGCCCGACGACTGGCTCCGCTACGCCGCCCTGGACGTCGAGCTGCTGGTCGATCTCCGTGACGCCCTCCACCAGGAGCTCACCGAGGCAGGGAAGCTGGAGTGGGCCCTGGAGGAGTTCGCCGCGATCGCCCAGGCGCCGCCCAGGCCGCCCCGACAGGACCCGTGGCGGCGCACGTCCGGGATCCACCGGGTGCGGAACCGGCGCGCGCTGGCCGTCGTCCGGGAGGTGTGGGAGGCCCGCGAGGAGATCGCCCGCGAGCTGGACCTGTCCCCCGGACGGGTGCTGCCCGACACCGCGATCGTCGAGATGGGGCTGAACCAGCCCAAGTCGATGGCCGATCTGTTCGCCATCCCCGCGATCAAGGGCCGGAACGCCCGCCGGCACACCACCCAGTGGCTGCGCGCGGTCTCCAAGGCCCGCGCCCTGCCCGACGCCAAGCTGCCCGAGCAGAACCTGCCCGGCGACGGCCCGCCGCCCGCCCAC
>NZ_BAAGZI010000438.1:0-4577 GCF_054778695.1 Actinocorallia lasiicapitis | reverse complement strand
CTTCGCGGCGACGTCGTCGGCGCGGCGCATCGCGCCCTGGATCCCCAGCCCGCCGAGCCCGGGACTGTTCAGCTCGGCCAGCAGGACCCGCACGGCCTCCAGATCGGCCTCGACGTCCTCGGTGCGCATCCCGGCCGCCCGGGCGGCCGCCACGCCCTCCTGGGCGTCCTGGAGGGCCGTCTGGGCGGCACGCAGCCGCGGCGGGAGCTGGTCGAGCGAGGATTCCAGCCGGGCGAGCTGCGGCTGGATCTCCGCGGACACCTGGTTGATCTCCCCGGTGATCCGGCGGAGGGTGTCGACGACGCCCGTCAGCGCCCGGCATCCGGCGTCGTACTCGCCGAACGACCGGTTGACGTCGTCGAGGTCGTGCGCGTCGACCACGGTGATGTACGCCAGGGACGCCTCGTTGGCGGCGGCGTCGGCCCGCTCGAACCGTCCCCTGATCCGGTGGGCGGCCTGCGCGTCGAGATCTCCGAGCAGGGTGAGCCGCCCGGCCACGTACTTCTGCGCCTGGTCCATCTCGTAGAAGGCGTCGGCGGCCTGTTCCTTGGCCTGGAGCGCCGCCGACTGCGCCTGCTCGGCCCGCGCGTCGCGACGCCCCCGACGGCGCTGCTCACCGGGTCTCTGCACGCTGTCTCCTCCCGTTCGAAGAGCCTTCCGATCTGGGTCTCCATCCCACCACGCCCGGTTCCGGACGCAAAAAGGAGATGACCTTGGCCCGAAGGGGGGAACCGATAGCATCGCTGAGACGTCTGTCAGGGCGAACTGGTTCGCTCAGTTCCCGATCGAGTCTTATACGAACCCAACAAAACCCTGGAGGCAAAGATGCCGGTCAGTCTGTCCAAGGGCGGCAACGTCTCGCTGAGCAAGGAGGCTCCCGGCCTCACCGCGGTGATCGTCGGCCTGGGCTGGGACGTCCGGACGACCACCGGCACGGACTTCGACCTCGACGCCTCGGCCATCGTCGTCGACGCCGCGGGCAAGGTCCTGTCGGACGGGCACTTCGTGTTCTTCAACAACCTCAAGACCCCGGACGGCGCGGTCGAGCACACCGGTGACAACACCACCGGCGCGGGCGACGGCGACGACGAGCAGGTCAAGGTCAACCTGGCGGGCCTCCCGCCGCAGGCCGAGAAGATCGTGTTCCCGGTGTCGATCTACGACGCGGTCAACCGCGGCCAGAGCTTCGGCCAGGTCCGCAACGCGTTCATCCGCGTGCTGAACCAGGCCGGCGGAACCGAGATCGCCCGCTACGACCTCTCGGAGGACGCGTCCACCGAGACTGCGATGATCTTCGGTGAGCTGTACCGGAACGGCGCCGAGTGGAAGTTCCGCGCCGTGGGCCAGGGGTACGCCTCGGGTCTGACCGGTATCGCTCAGGACTTCGGTGTCAACGTCTAACCTTTAGGAGCAACATGGGCGTTTCCCTCGCCAAGGGCGGCAATGTCTCGCTGAGCAAGGCGGCCCCCAACCTCACAGCGGTCACGGTCGGTCTCGGCTGGGACGCTCGCGCGACCACCGGGTCGGACTTCGACCTCGACGCCTCGGCGCTGATGCTCGGCGGCAACGGCAAGGTCGTGTCCGACCAGCACTTCGTGTTCTTCAACAACCTCAAGAGCCCGGACGGTTCGGTGGAGCACACCGGCGACAACCTGACCGGCGAGGGAGAAGGGGACGACGAGTCGATCAACGTCGATCTGGCGTCGGTTCCGCCGCAGGTCGAGCGGATCGTCTTCCCGGTGTCCATCTACGACGCGGTCAACCGCGGCCAGAGCTTCGGCCAGGTCCGCAACGCGTTCATCCGCGTGGTGAACCGTGCGGACGGGTCGGAGCTGGCCCGCTACGACCTGTCGGAGGACGCCTCCACCGAGACCGCCATGGTCTTCGGTGAGCTTTACAGACGTGAAAGTGAGTGGAAGTTCCGGGCGATCGGCCAGGGGTACGCCTCCGGCCTGCACGGGATCGCTCAGGACTTCGGCGTCAACGTCAGTTGACGTCGTTCTAACGACAGTGGCCCCGCAGGCGGGGCGGCGGACGGCCACCGGCCGTTCGACCGCCTCGCCTGCGAGCTACGGAAAACCAAGGCATGATTCTTCGTACGTTCGGCTGGTCCTTCGCCATCACCATCTTGGGACTGATCGCCGCTTTCATCTATGACAGCACCGCCGGTCTGGCCCTGGTGGCGATCCTGGCCGTCTTGGAGATCTCGCTCTCCTTCGACAACGCCGTGGTCAACGCCAAGGTCCTCGAACGGATGAGCCCCTTCTGGCAGAAGATCTTCCTCACCATCGGCATCGCGATCGCGGTCTTCGGTATGCGGCTGGTCTTCCCCGTCGCGATCGTCGCGATCACCGCGAAGCTCGGCCCGATCGAGGCCGTCAAGCTGGCGCTGAACGATCACACGCTGTACCAGGAGAAGATGGAATTCGCCTACCCGATGATCGCGTCGTTCGGTGGCATGTTCCTGCTGATGCTGTTCCTCGACTGGATCTTCGAGGAGCGCTCGGAGCACTGGATGCCGTGGCTGGAGAAGCCTCTCGCCCGCATCGGCAAGCTCGACCAGCTCGCCGTGGTGATCGCCGGCGGCACGCTGGTGTTGGCCGCCACCTGGCTCGCCGACGACGCCCACCGGGAGAACGTCCTGGTCGCCGGCGTCCTCGGCATGATCACGTATCTGCTGGTCAACGGGCTCGGCGCGCTGTTCGAGGGCGTCGAGGACGGGATGGAGGAGAGCGCGGGGCAGAAGTCCGGCGGCCCCACCCAGCTCGCGCAGGCGACCGGCAAGGCCGCGTTCTTCCTGTTCCTCTACCTGGAGGTCCTGGACGCCTCGTTCTCCTTCGACGGAGTGATCGGCGCGTTCGCGATCAGCACCGACCCGATCATCATCGCGATCGGCCTGGGCGTCGGCGCGATGTACATCCGGTCGATCACGGTCTTCCTGGTCCGCAAGGGCACCCTGCACGAGTACCGCTACCTGGAGCACGGCGCCCACTGGGCGATCGGCGCGCTCGCGGTGTTCATGATGATCGGCGTCGGCCCCAACCACGTCTCGGAATGGATCACCGGCGGCACCGGCGCCGGACTGATCATCATCGCGTTCATCAGCTCGGTGGTGCGCAACCGCAAGGACGAGGAGAACGACGAGGCGTCGGCGCTGGAATCCAGCCGCACCTGACGTTCGTTCCGCCCGGACCCTGGCCCGTTAACGGCCAGGGTTTTTGGTTTTAACGCGGCGATAACCAGGTTTTCGGACGTTTTGTGCTGTGATGGGTAATATTTCTTTCGTAGGCCTCAGAAGCCGGAACCACCATCGTGGTCCCTACGTTGAGCGGCCGAAGCGAACGGAAGGTTCTCAGGCCGTGCGTCATTTCGACCACATCGACGCCGCTCGTCGTGCGGCGCTGTTCCACGTCCAGCCCGGCGGGTTCGACCGGGACGGCGATCCCGACGTCCTGGCGATCGCGATGGGCGCCACCCTCTACAGCCCCGCCACCAGGCCGAACCTCGCCGCCGACATCGCCAAGTGCTACCGGCAGGGCGTGCGCAGCATGGTGCTCTGCCTGGAGGACTCCATCCCCGACTCCGAGGTCGCCTCCGCGGAGGAGAATCTCGTCACCCAGCTCCGGGCCGTCGCCGCGGACGAGGCGCCGCTGCTGTTCGTGCGGGTCCGCCGCCCCGAGCAGATCCCCGATCTGACCCGGCGGCTCGGCCCGTCCGTGGCGCTGCTCACGGGGTTCGTGCTGCCGAAGTTCGAGGCGGGCGACGGCAAGGCGTTCCTCGACGCGCTCGGCGAGGCCACCAAGATCGGCGGCCACCGGCTGCTCGGGCTGCCCGTGATCGAGACCCCCGGGGTGATCTACCGGGAGACCAGGGCGGCCGTCCTGCACGACATCGCCCGGCTGCTCGCCCACCACCGCGAGAAGATCCTCGCCGTCCGGCTGGGCGCCACCGACCTGTGCTCGGCCTACGGGCTGCGCCGCCCCCGCGACCTCACGATCTACGACATCCACCCCGTCGCCAGCCTGATCGGCGACGTGGTCAACGTGCTCGCCCGCGCCGACTCGGGTTTCGTGGTGTCGGGCCCGGTCTGGGAGTACTTCTCCGGCGGTGAGCGGCTGTTCAAGCCGCAGCTGCGCCAGTCCCCGTTCGACGAGCACGAGGCGGCCGAGCTGCGCAGCCTGCTCATCGGCACCGACCTGGACGGGCTGATCCGCGAGGTCGCCCTCGACAAGGCCAACGGGCTGACCGGCAAGACCGTGATCCACCCGAGCCATGTGGCGGCCGTCCACGCGCTGATGGTCGTCACCCACGAGGAGTTCTGCGACGCCACCGACATCCTGGGCGTCGAGTCCGGCGGGGCGATGGCCTCCAGCTACAGCAACAAGATGAATGAGGCGAAACCGCACCGGGCCTGGGCGCGGCGGACCCTGGCGCGGGCGCACGTGTTCGGCGTCGCCGCCGAGGACGTCACCTTCGTCGACCTGCTCGCGGCCGGGGTCGCCCCATGAGCCCCTGGACGGGCGCCTGGGTCACCGACCGGCTGGGACCGGCCCTGCACACCCGTGCGACGCCGGCGG
>NZ_BAAGZI010000437.1:0-4578 GCF_054778695.1 Actinocorallia lasiicapitis | reverse complement strand
GCGGCGGGCGGCGCCGGGCTGCGCAGCTCCAGCCGCCAGCGGCCGGGGGCGGGGGACGGCGAGTTGAGCGCGCCTTCCAGCCGGATCAGCCCGTCGCGCGGCCAGATGCGTTCGACTTCGGCATGTGCCATGGGTCAGCAGTCTGGGCCGGTTCGGCGGGGCCGTGCGCGGGTTTGCCAAGCGTTGAAGCCCCGGCGTGTTGATCACGCCGGGGCTTCATCAAGGCTTGGCCTGGAGCAGGCTCAGCCGTCCGGATCAGACGGTGCTGAGCGCCCGCTCCGCCTCGAGGACGGCGGCCGTCGCGTTGACGACGGCGGCGATCCGCAGGGCCTCCTGGATCAGCTCGCGGCTCAGGCCCGCTTCGCGCAGGACCTTCTCGTGCGACTCCATGCAGCGGCCGCAGCCGTTGATCGCGGAGACGGCGAGGCACCAGAGCTCGAAGTCGACCTTGTCGACGCCGGGCTTGGCGATGACGCTCATCCGCAGCTTCGCCGGGAGCGTCGCGTAGTTGTCGTCGCCGATCAGGTGCGTGGCCCGGTAGTAGACGTTGTTCATCGCCATGATCGCGTTGGCGGCCTTGGCGGCCTCGAACGCCTCCGCCGACAGGTAGTCGCCGGCCTCGGCGGTCACCGCGGCGATCACCTGGGCGCTCTTGGTGGACAGTGCCGTCGCGACGACCGTGCCCCACAGCTGCTGCTCGGTCAGCTGCGAGGTGGTGGTCACCGAACCCAGGTTGAGCTTGATGTCCTTGGCGTAGGACGGCAGGGCGCTCTTCAGCGAGTCGATGCTCATGCTCAGGCGTCCGCGAGGAGCTTGCCGGCGTCCAGGGTGCCTTCGCCCTTGTTCCAGTTGCAGGGGCACAGCTCGTCGGACTGGAGGGCGTCGAGGACCCGCAGGACCTCCTTGACGTTCCGGCCGACGGAACCGGCGGTGACCATGACGAACTGGATCTCGTTGTCCGGGTCGATCAGGAAGGTGGCGCGCTGCGCGACGCCGTCCTTGGTGAGGATGCCCAGGTCGGTGGTGAGCTGGCGGTTGAGGTCCGACAGCATCGGGAAGGGCAGGTCACGCAGGTCTTCGTGGTTCTTGCGCCAGTTGTAGTGGGTGAACTCGTTGTCGGTCGAGACGCCCAGTACCTGGCAGTCGCGGTCCGCGAAGTCCTCGTTGAGGCGGCCGAACTCGGCGATCTCGGTCGGACAGACGAAGGTGAAGTCCTTGGGCCAGAAGAAGACGGCCCGCCACTTGCCTTCGTAGGACTTCTGGTCGATCGTCGCGAACGCGTTGTCGGCGTCGAGCGAGACGCAGGCGGTCATGCTGTATTCCGGGAACTGGTCACCGATGGTGAGCACAGGGTCCTCCAGGGTTCGTGGGATCGGTCGAGTCCCAGGTTGCCGCAGGTATCGTCATGTGAGAAATCAGTGTTGGCGTTGCGTAGCGATAGGAGATGGCTATCAGCCGCCCGACAATCGCCCAGTTGCGGGCTTTTCTCTCGGTTGCCGATCACCTGCACTTCCGGGACGCGGCCGCGGCGTTGCGCATGTCACAGCCCGCACTGTCCGGGGCGGTCGCCGCGCTGGAGGAGACCCTCGGCACTCAGCTCGTCGAGCGGTCCACCCGCAAGGTCCTGCTGACCCCGGCGGGGGAGCGGGTGGCGCGCCGCGCCGCGATCGTGCTGGCGGAGCTCGACCGGCTGACCGAGGAGGCCGTCGCCGACCGGGGCCCGCTGACCGGGCCGCTGCGCCTGGGCGTGATCCCGACCGTCGCGCCGTATCTGCTGCCCACGGTCCTGCCTTCGCTGCAGCGTGATTTCCCGGCGATGGAGCTGTCGGTCCGCGAGGAGCAGACGAGCCAGTGCCTGGCGGAACTGACCGCGGGCCGGTTGGACGTCGCGATCCTCGCCCTCCCTGTCGCGATGACGGGCACCGTCGAGATCCCGCTGTACGACGAGGATTTCCTGCTCTGCGCCCCGAGCGAGTACGACGTCCCCGAACCGCTGGACCGTGATGTCCTCGCCGATTTCGATGTTCTCCTCCTCAACGAAGGCCACTGCCTGCGCGACCAGACCCTCGACGTCTGCCGCGAGGTCGGCGCCCGCGCCGCCGCCGCCACCTACGCCACCAGCCTCGCCACCCTCGTCCAGCTCGTCTCGGGCGGCCTGGGCGTCACCCTCCTCCCCGAATCAGCGGTCGCCGTGGAGACCGGCCGCTCCGGCATGACCGTCCGCCGCTTCGCCGAACCGGCCCCTTTCCGCCGCATCGGCCTGGTCCACCGCGCCACCTCCCCCCGCACCACCGAGTACGCCGCCCTCGCCACCGCCCTCCGCACCGCCGTCCAATCCAAGGACTGGAAGGTCAAAACCGTCGCCTGACGCCTGTGGGTGCCTTGGCCGGTCAGGAGAGGTGCCGCCAGGGGGAGGCGGTGCTTCCGTGGAGAGCGGGCGCCGGGAAGGCGGGGACTCGGGCGCTGGCCGTGACGGTTCCGGCGCGGACGGCGGCCGTCAGATCCATTCGGGCGGCGAGCGCCTGGTAGAAGGCCTCAGCGAACAGGGCGGCGGTGCTGTCGTAGGTGACTCCGGGCCAGGAGACGACCGCGATCTCGGCGGTTTTGATCTTCAGTGCGATGGGGGTTGAGGCGCAGACACTGAGAATGATCAGCTTCGGGGGTGTGGGCAGTTCGTGGATCAGGTCGGTGAACGTGTCGTGGTCGGTCCAGAGCGGCACGCTGTCACTGCCGGTCAGCGCGATCCCCGAGTTCTCGTGGTGGGCGCAGAGATGCAGGACGTCGGGGCGGTGCGCGGTGAGTTTCGCGGGGAGTTCCTGCGGCTCCGGGCAGGTCAGCTCCCAGAACCCGAGCCGCGCCGCCTCGACGATCCGCCGGATCGCCCTGACCTCTGGGCCGAACAGGTTCTCGCCGGGGCGCGGATCACCGGAGACGACGAGCACACCGGTCGCGTGCCGGGCCGCTGCCGCCACACGGGTTCCTGGAAAGCCGTCCACCTGCGCCAGGGACGTCACCTGGGAGATCGCGTTGGTCGAGGACTGGAAGAGCGACTGCGACCAGTTCGAAGAAGTGCCACTCCAGCTCGTGACGGTGTTCCTGAAGCCGTCCTCCTCGCGGTCCTGAAGGATCTCAGGCCGTGGCGGCGCTCTGGGCGGTTGCGGCTTCGCGGTGGTCCTGTCCAGGTGATCACGGATGTCGGCTTCGGGGAGGCGGAGGGCACGGGCCAGTTCGGCTCGGCTGAAGCCTGCTTGCCGATGGCGGAGGGCCGCGTCCAACGCCATGGCGATCGCGATACCGCGCTCATGGCCGTTCGGCGCATCGTGGATCAGATCGCCGTACCGGGCGAGGTAGATGAGCGCAGAGGCATCGAGCCTGCGCGGCTCCTCGCTCACCGCTTCGGCTCACCGGCCGCCGGAGTCTCGAGCACCCCGATGAGCTCGTTGAGCGCCTGGGCGCGGCCGGGGTTCCGCCGCGCCAATCGGCGCAACCGTGCGATTCCCGCACCCCGCTGCGTATCGGTCGCGGCCTCCCCGGCAGCCCGCATCCAGGCTTCGGGATCGGACGCGCCGTCGTCGGAGGCCGCGAGGACGGCCGCCACCGATGCCAGGAACGGCGCCAGAAAGGCGTCGCTGGTCAGTGCCGGTGCCGCGTCCCGCAGAACCGCGAGCAGATCCAGATTCCCCTTCTCAAGGAACTGGTGGGCATGGTCGGCCGCCACAGTGAGGTCAGTGATCGCATCGAAGATCTCATCCAGATCGAGCTTCGCGAGCAGCGACAGGATCGCCCTGTGCTGCGCCGCAGCGGGGCTGTCGAGCCTGCCCAGATACTCGGCGACTTCCGGCTGACGGAGAGCATCGCGATGCGCGCGCAAATAGGCACGCGATTCGGTCCAGTTCTTCGCCGTGATCCAGCGCTGAACGAGGTCTGCACGCGCCTGCGCTGTCGACACGGCCTCGAGAACGGTTTCCAGGCCGTCCGCATTGATCGCATCAAGGAGATCGGCGAGCCGTTGGAGACCCGCAGAATCCGGATACCGTGCGCGAGCAGCATCCAGCCCGGCCCGGCCCTCCATGCTGGACAGATCAGCGTGTTCGGCGCGGAGGAAAGCAGCCTGCGTCGCCCAGTCCGGTGTGGCCAGCCATCGGTTCAGTCGCTCCACCTCCAGGTCGGTGAGCAAACGGGTGGCCCAAGACGGCCATGCAGGATCCGGCGTCATGGTTCCGTCTCCACCGGAGATGACCGCGTGCACAGCCCGCCGGGCGCGGCCCCGCGACGTGGAGTCGGGTTCCTCATCGGACCGCCGCACGGCCAGGTCGAGCACCGCCAGGCTCCCTGCTTGATCGCCTTGATCGATCTTCCGTCGTGCGAGCACGAGAAGACACTCGGCCTCCGCGCCCGCCCCCATCCCCGAAGCCACTGCGCGTAGCGCAGAGTCCACGTCGGACGAACGCCCCGATCCGACCAGACGTTCCGCATAGTTGTTGAGTGACGTGGCGAGGTTGGGGAGGTAGGCGGCGGGGCTTGTTTGGGCCAGGTCCTGGTAGGCGGCGACGGCTTCTTGGATGCTGGTCAGCGCTC
>NZ_BAAGZI010000436.1:0-4587 GCF_054778695.1 Actinocorallia lasiicapitis | reverse complement strand
GCCCTCGCCAGCGCCGCCCCGGTGAGCCGCTCCGCGACGGCCGGGTCGCCGGTCAGCACCTCGGCCAGCCGCCGCAGCTCCGGCCCCCGATGCGCGGCGAACTCCGCAAATTCCTCCATAAGAGGGCGAAGTTAGCCCACTCTGTGATCCCGCCGAAAGCCCCGGGGCTCCGCATCCCTCGTCAGACGGCCCTTCCGGCCCGCCCCGAGCCCCGTCCCGCCGCTCACCCGAGGAGGTTCGGCGGCGATTCCAGCTCGACCAGCTCGATCCCCTCGCCCGCGACCATCACGTCCCCGGCCAGATGGAATCCCCGCTCCTCGGCCGTCTCCAGATCGGTGACCGTCCACGCCTCGACCGGCAGCTCCCCGAGATCGGTCTCATGCCGCTCGACCCCCCCGAAGGTCCACCGCTGCCGAACGGTCCGCGCCGCCAGCGACTCCCCCGCGAACTCCACCAGCGCGACATCCCGCGACCCCCCGGCCGCCAACCCCAGCGACCGCGCCACCGCGATCAGAAACCCGGGCGACTCACCGACGAACCCGAACGCCTCCGCCGCGAACTCCCGCCCGTCCCGCACCCAGAGCATCTCCCGCCCGGCGCTCCCCCCACGCACCACCCGCTCCCCGACGGCCAACTGCAACCGCGCCGGCCGCCACCGGGAATCCACCGCCAAATCCACCCCCTCCGCCACATACCGCCACCCCGCCGGCCCAGGCGCACACTGAAAGCGCTCCTCCCGACCCTCCCCCACATGCACATAAATTCCTCGAGGCACCCCCCGAGGCTAGCCGAGAGGTCAGGAGCCGGAGCGCCAGGAGGAGAGGTAGTCGGCCTGGTCGGGGGTGAGGGTGTCGATGGCCACGGTCATGGTGGCGAGTTTGAGGTGGGCGACCTCGGAGTCGATGCGGGAGGGGACCTGGTGGACGCCCGGGGGGAGGTCGGTGGCGGCGGTGGCCAGCCATTCGCAGGTGAGGGCCTGGTCGGCGAAGGACATGTCCATGACGGCCGGGGGGTGGCCTTCGGCGGCGGAGAGGTTGACCAGGCGGCCCTCCGACAGGAGGACCAGACGGCGGGCGTCGGGCAGGACGTACTCGTCGGCCTGGGGGCGGACGCGGGTGACGTCCACGGCCAGGGACTGGAGGGCCCGGACGTCGATCTCGACGTCGAAATGGCCTGAGTTGGCGAGGATCGCCCCGTCCTTCATGACGGAGAGGTGTTCGGCGCGGATCACGTCGCGGTTGCCCGTCGCGCAGATGAAGACGTCGCCGTGGGTGGCGGCCGAGGCCATCGGTTCGACACGGTAGCCCTGCATGAGGGCGTCGAGCGCCTTCACCGGGTCGATCTCCGTGACGACGACCCGCGCGCCCAGGCCGCGGGCCCGTTCGGCGAGGCCGCGGCCGCAGTACCCGAACCCGGCCACGACGACCGTCTTGCCGGCGAGGAGGATGTTGGTGGCGCGGATGATCCCGTCGAGCGTCGACTGTCCGGTTCCGTAGCGGTTGTCGAACATGTGCTTGGTGGCGGTGTCGTTGACCGCGACGACCGGGAAGCGCAGCGCGCCCTCCCTGGCCATCTGGTGGAGGCGGATCACCCCGGTCGTGGTCTCCTCGCAGCCCGCGAGCACCCCGCCGACCAGGTCGAGCCGCTCGGTGTGCAGGATGTTGACCAGATCGCACCCGTCGTCGACGACCAGCTGCGGCGCGATATCGAGCGCCCGGTGGATATGCCGGTAATAGGTGTCCATGTCGACCCCGGCCCGCGCGTACACCTCGACCCCGGCGGCGACGAGCGCGGCGGCCGTGTCGTCCTGCGTGGACAGTGGGTTCGACGCCGCGACGGCCACCCGCGCGCCGCCCGCCTGCAGCGTGAGCAGCAGGTTCGCGGTCTCGGTCGTGACGTGCATACAGGCCGCGACCCGCAGCCCGTCCAGCGGACGTTCGAGCGCGAACCGCTCCCGGATCTGCCGGAGCACCGGCATGGAACGGTCGGCCCAGTCGATGCGCCGGACCCCGGCCTCAGCGAGGCCGGGGTCCGCGATGTCACAGAAGTCCATCAGATCCGGAATCTGTCGGAGCTCAGTACCGGTAGTGGTCCGGCTTGTACGGGCCCTCGACGTCCACGCCGATGTACTCGGCCTGCGCCTTGGTGAGGGTGGTCAGCTTGACGCCCAGCGCGTCCAGGTGGAGGCGCGCGACCTTCTCGTCCAGGTGCTTCGGCAGGACGTACACGCCGACCGGGTACTCGTCGGTCTTGGTGAACAGCTCGATCTGCGCGATCACCTGGTTGGTGAAGGAGTTCGACATGACGAACGACGGGTGGCCGGTGGCGCAGCCCAGGTTCATCAGCCGGCCCTCGGCGAGCACGATGATCTGCTTGCCGTCGGGGAAACGCCAGGTGTGGACCTGCGGCTTGACCTCGGTCTTGACGATGCCGGGCACGCGGGCGAGGCCCGCCATGTCGATCTCGTTGTCGAAGTGGCCGATGTTGGAGACGATCGCGTTGTGCTTCATCTTCGCCATGTCGTCGGCGGTGATGATGTCGAAGTTGCCGGTGGTCGTCACGAAGATGTCGACGATGCCGATGACGTCCTCGAGGGTCGCGACCTGGAAGCCGTCCATCGCGGCCTGGAGCGCGCAGATCGGGTCGACCTCGGAGACGATCACGCGGGCGCCCTGGCCGCGGAGCGCGTCGGCGCAGCCCTTGCCGACGTCGCCGTAGCCCGCGACGAACGCGACCTTGCCGCCGATCAGGACGTCGGTGGCGCGGTTGAGGCCGTCGATGACGGAGTGGCGGCAGCCGTACTTGTTGTCGAACTTCGACTTGGTGACCGAGTCGTTGACGTTGATCGCCGGGAAGGCGAGCGTGCCGGCCTTGGCCATCTCGTACAGGCGGTGGACGCCCGTCGTGGTCTCCTCGGTGACGCCCTTGATCGTCGCGGCGGCCTCGGTCCAGCGGCCCGGGGTCTCGGCGATGGTCCGCTTGAGGGTGTCGATGATGATGTGCCACTCCTCCGGGTCGTCCTCGGTCGCGGACGGGACGGCGCCGGCCTTCTCGTACTCGGCGCCCTTGTGAACGAGGAGGGTGGCGTCGCCGCCGTCGTCGAGGATCATGTTGGGCGGGGTGCCGTCAGGCCAGCGCAGCGCCTGGTCGGTGCACCACCAGTACTCCTCGAGGGTCTCGCCCTTCCAGGCGAAGACCGGGACGCCCTTCGGGTCTTCGACGGTGCCGTCGGGGCCGACGACGACCGCGGCGGCGGCGTGGTCCTGGGTGGAGAAGATGTTGCAGGACACCCAGCGGACGTCGGCGCCCAGCTCGACCAGGGTCTCGATGAGGACCGCGGTCTGGATGGTCATGTGCAGCGAGCCCATGATCTTGGCTCCGCGCAGCGGCTGGGCGGCCGCGTACTCCTTGCGTACGGACATCAGGCCGGGCATCTCGTGCTCGGCGAGATTGATCTCCCTGCGTCCGAAATCGGCCAGCGAAAGGTCGGCGACCTTGTAGTCCATGAAGTGACTCCTCTGTAGCTCCGCGACCGAGTTTAAGCACCTTCCCGTCGCAGAAGCACGCTGGGAAGGGTATATCTGACATAAGATTGTCAGAATGAGGATCACGGAGGCCGCGCAGCGTCTGGGAACCTCACCACGAATGCTGCGATACCGGGAAAAACTAGGACTTCTCCCTCCACGGTCGGGTGGAGTGCACCGGCAGTACAGCGATCTCGAACTCCGGGCCGTCGCACTGGGGCTCTCGCTGGAGCAGCGGTACGACATCGGGCCGTCCGAGCTGGCGTTCGCGCTGCGGGTACTGGCCGAGCCGGAGACCAGACTCCGCGTCCAGGAGCTCGGCGAGCGGATCGGCCGGCTCGCCCCGCAACCGGCCCGCGCCCTCGACTTCGAACAGCAGAAGGCACTCCGCCTGCTGCGCGGCGGCTCTCCCCCTCGCTAAGGGAAGCGGAGCTCGCGGGCCCGGCCGTCGGGGAAGAAGCGGGCCTGGTACACGTAGAGGGCGAGATCGTCCTGGCCGAGGAGGTCGGCGAACTCGCGTTCGTTGTCGATCCTGATCACGTAGCGGGCACCGTCGGGCATCTCCTGGACGTCCAGGGGCTGTCCCTCGCCGGTGGGGTCGCCGGAGTCGCCGACCAGGGCGATGATCCGCTGCTGGCTGCGGACGGCGCAGTGCCCCGGCCGCGTCCCGGCGCGCCGCTCGCAGCCCTGCCCGGCCGCCGCGCTCGCCGGGATGAACAGGTCGACGGGCACCCGCACCGGCGCGGGCCGTCCGCTGAGGTTGACCAGCAGGAACTCCGCCCAGCCGCGTTTGCTGGCCGTCCCCCGCGTGATCGCCGACACCTGGTAGACGAACCCGTCGGCCGACCGCAGCACGAGGGGTTCGCCCGCCGCCGGCTGCGCGATCCGCCCCTCCTCCGGCGTCTCCCCCGAGGCGCTGGTCTTGTCGTCGAGCTGGGTGAGGACCGCGGTCATCGCGACGAGCGTCAGCGCGCTCGACGCGATCGCGGCCGCCGCCATCCGCACCTTCTGCCGCCCGGACACCAGGCTGAGCGCGGTGCGCAGCCGGGGGGCGGGACGGGGC
>NZ_BAAGZI010000435.1:0-4607 GCF_054778695.1 Actinocorallia lasiicapitis | reverse complement strand
ACCGGAGCGTCCGCGTCGAGCAGATCCCGGACGGGCGCGATCCCCGAGCCGAGCCGCGCGTTGGAGCTGGGGCAGTGCGCGACCCCGGTGCCGGTCGCCGCGAGCCGGGCGATCGCCGTCGCGTCGAGGTGGACGCCGTGGGCGAGCCACACGTCGTCGCCGAGCCAGCCGAGCGAATCGGCGTACTCGACGGGCGTGCAGCCGAACCGCTTCCGGCAGAAGTCCTCCTCGTCGATCGTCTCGGCGAGATGCGTGTGCATCCGGACGTCACGGTCGCGGGCGAGCGCGGCGGCCTCGCTCATCAGCTCCTTGGTCACCGAGAACGGCGAGCAGGGTGCGACGGCCACCTGGAGGAGCGCGCCGGGGGAGCGGTCGTGGTACCGGTCGATGGCGTCGGCCGTCGCGCAGAGCGCCGCCTCGGTCGACTCGACGACATGGTCGGGCGGCAGCCCGCCCTGGGAGCGGCCGAGGTCCATCGAGCCGCGGCACGGATGGAACCGCAGTCCGATCTCCTTGGCGGCCTCGACCTGCGCGGCGAACAGGTCGCCGCCGTCGTGCGGGTACACGTAGTGGTGGTCGGTGCTGAGCGTGCAGCCCGACAGCGCCAGCGCCGCGAGGCCCGCGCCGGTCGTCGCGTGGACGATCCCGGTGTCGATCCGGCCCCACGTCGGGTAGAGCTCGGTCAGCCAGCCGAACAGGTTCTCCTGCTGGGCGAGCCCGCGGGTGGCCCACTGGTAGAGATGGTGGTGGGTGTTGACCAGTCCTGGCGTGACGAGGCAGCCGGAACCGTCGATCACCCGGTCGGCCGTGCCGTCGGGGGAGCCGGGGCCGACGGCCGTGATCCGGTCTCCGTCGATCAGGACATGTCCTGACGCGTACTCGGTGCCGTCGGCGTCGACCGTCGCGATGAAGGCGTTCTCGATCAGTACGGTCGTCATCGCCTGCCCTCCGCCGCGGCCAGCCGGACCGCGTCCATGATCTTCTCGTAGCCGGTGCAGCGGCACAGGTTCCCGGCCAGGGCCTCCCGGATCTGCGGGTCGGACGGCTCGGGGTTGCGGGCCAGCAGATCGTGCACCGAGACGATCAGTCCGGGCGTGCAGAACCCGCACTGGACGGCGCCCGCCCGCACGAACGCGTCCTGGACGGGGTCGAGCCCCTCGCCGGTGGCCAGGCCCTCGACCGTCACGACCTCACGGCCTTCGGCCTGACCGGCCGCGACCAGGCACGAGGTGACGGCCGTCCCGTCGAGGTAGACCGTGCAGGAGCCGCATTCGCCCTGCTCACAGGCGTTCTTGCTGCCGGGCAGGCCGAGCCGCTCCCGCAGGACGAACAGCAGCGATTCGCCCTCCCAGACGTCGTCGGCGGTCCTCGGCACGCCGTTGACGGTGCAGTTCACGCGCATAGGTCGCTCCAGGCCCAGGTCAGGGTACGGGTCGCCAGGACGGCGAGGGTGTGGCGGCGGTAGGCGGCCGTGCCGCGGACGTCGTCGATGGGGCGGGCGGCCGCGCCGACCAGCGCCCCGAACTCACGGGCGGACTCGCCGCTCAGCGGGGCGTCCCAGTCGAGCCCCGCGGCGTACGCCTCGGCGTCGGGGGCGCGCAGCGGGGTGGGGCCCGCCGAGCCGATGCCCGTCCCGACCGTCCGTGCGCTGGGGTCGAGGGCGAGCGCGAACGACGCGACGGCGATGACCATCGCGTTCCTGGTGCCGATCTTGCTGAACTGCTGGGGGCCGCGCGCCTGCGGGATCCGGACGGCCCTGATCAGCTCGTCGGCGGCCCGGACGCTCCGCTTCGGCCCGGTGAAGTAGTCGCCGATCGGGACCTCGCGGGCGCCGCGGACCGACGCCAGTTCGACGATCGCGCCCGTCGCCAGCAGCGGCGGATGCCCGTCGCCCGCCGGGCTCGCCGAGCCGAGGTTGCCGCCGAGCGTGCCCCGGTTGCGGATCTGCGGCGAGCCGACCGTCCTGGCCGCCTGGGCGAGGGCGGGCAGCCTGCCGCCGAGCTCGTCGATGATCCGCGCGTAGGTCACCCCCGCGCCGAGCGTGATCTCCTCGTCCTCGGCCGACCAGGTGCTGAGCTCCGCGACCCTCGTCAGGTCCAGGAGCGCCGCTGGCCGGTGCTTGCGGAAGTTCATCTCGACCATGACGTCGGTGCCGCCGCTGATCGGCACCGCTTCGGGGTGTTCGGCTTTGAGCGCCAGGGCCTCGTCCCAGGTGGCGGCCCGCAGGAAGTCCATCACTGGTCCCTTTTCACCGTTCCTTCGATCAGTCCGTACGGCCGGTCGGCCGCGAAGTAGACCTCGTCGGGGTTGTCGAGGCCGAAGGGGGTGAGGTCGGTCAGGAAGTGGTGCTTGTTGGGGAGCGACAGCCGGATCTCGGCGATCTCGGGGACCTTCTCGACGACCCGGCCGCCCATCGCGTACAGGGTCTGCTGGAGGGAGTAGCTGTAGGTTTCGACGAACGCGGCGGTCAGCGCGGCGCGGACGGCGGTGAACGCGGCGTCCCAGCCGGCGGGGGCCGTGCCGAACCGCCATTCGGCGTTGACGACCGTCGCGAGGATCCGGTCGCGGGTCTCGGGGAGCGTGGTGTACCGGTCGCGGGGGAAGCCGTGGAACTCCGAGTCGGTGGTGTTCATCAGGGTCAGGCCCCGGAGCCCGCCGACGATCTCGGCGTCGGTGCCGTCGTGGGAGACCGTCGCGGTCCGCACCAGATCGCCTTCGCGGGCGAAGGAGTGGTCGCCGAGCCGCGTCCACCCGTACCGCTCCAGCCGGATCACCGCCCGGCTGACCGCGTCCCTGCTGCCGACGAAGTGCCGGGCCAGCAGCAGCCCGAACTCCTCCATCGAGGCGACCCCGTGCTCACGGGCGAAGGCGTAGACGGTGTTCTTCTGCGCGTCGGTCGTCAGGACGTCGGTGTTGTCGCCGGTGAGATGGGTCGCGGTGAGTTCGCCCTCCAGGGACGTGCTCACATTGAGGTCGATCATCTCGTGCCGTGCGCCGTCGCGGACGACCCTGACCAGGCGGCATTCGGCCTTGCCGTAGTTGTTGGAGCCCAGGCTGAACGTCATCACGATCCTCGGTAGGTGGTGTAGCCGAACTTGTTCAGCAGCAGCGGGACGTGCAGATGCCGGTGCGCGTCGGTCACCTCGAACACGACCGTGACCTCGGGGAAGAACGACCCGTACCCCTGGTAGGCGGCGACGTCGAACCGCAGCCCGTACCGGCCGGGACCCCACGCGTCGTTGGGCACCCACCCCGACAGCCGCCCGTCGGTGTTGGTCTTCCCGGACGCGACGGTCCGCCAACCGTCCCCGGTCAGCTTCTGGAGCGTGACGGGCAGGTCGGCGGCCGGTTCGCCCCGGCAGGTGTCGAGCACGTGCGTGGACAGGCTCATGTGATCAGCTTTCCCAGTCGGAGGCGGGTGATCGCCGTCAGTTCGCCACGGACGACCCCGCGTTCGGTCTCGGCGGCGTTGCCGAGCCGGGCGCGCGCGGCCTCGAGCATCTCCGCGGCCGACCTGCCGGTGGCGCAGATCAGGAAGACATGCCCGAACCGGTCCTCATAGGCGCGGTTGGCCTCGACGAACGCGGCGCGGTCGGCGTCGGCGGCGCCCGACTGCTCCTGACGGGACCAGGCGGCCTCCCGCGACGTCCCGGCGGCGCGCTCCCCGATCCGCGGATGGGCGTCCAGCGCCTTGTTGATCTGCGGCCAGCCGAGACCGGAAAGGGCCTGGTCCGAGCGGTTGGTCAACGCGGAGTAGTCGCCGTACGGACGGCCCGCCGCGACGGCCGCCGCCCACTGCGGGGCGGCGCAGCAGGCCAGCAGCGACTGCTCCGCCTCCGCGGCCGTGAGCGCGTTGAACTCCTCCAGCGTCATGCCTTCAGTCAAGCGAACGGAGCGTTACCGAAACAGCGTGCGAAGTCCCAAAACTGAAACAAACGGCGGCTACGTTCCTTGGAGACAGTTACAAAGGGAGGGTCATAATGCGGCTTCGGGACGTCCTGGAACAGCCGGGAGTCAGGCTTCCCGTCCTCATCGGGGAGTCCGAACTGGACCGGCCGCTGATCGCGACGTTCACCACCGACCTCCTCGACCCCGGCCGCTATCTGACCGGCGGGGAGATGGTGCTGACCGGTCTGATGTGGCGGCGGAGCCCCGAGGACTCCGAACGTTTCGTGGCGAGCCTGGCCAGAGCGGGCATCGCCGCGCTGGGCGCGGGGGAGGGCGGCTCTGGGCCCGTCCCCGCCGACCTGATCGACGCGTGCCGCCGCCACCGGATCCCGCTGTTCGCCGTCCCCGCCGACGTCTCCTTCCGCGAGATCACCGACCGGATCACCACGGTGCTCTGGTCGGAACGCGAGGTCGGGGCCCGCAGCCGGCAGCGCGGCCTGATGTCGGCGCTGGCCGGCGGCGCCCCGCTGGCGTCGGTGTGGCCGGAGGGCTCCTGGGTCGTGACGGCCACCGGACGGCTCGTCGCCGGACGTCCCCTCGCCGACTCCACCCGGCTGGCCACCGCGTTCCTCGCCGCCGCCGCCCTCCCGGCGCGGTGCCGGGTCAACGGGGTGGAGTACCACGTCGACCGGCTGCCGGGCGGCGGCCGGTTCGTCGCC
>NZ_BAAGZI010000434.1:0-4624 GCF_054778695.1 Actinocorallia lasiicapitis | reverse complement strand
CGGCCGATCTTCCCGCGCTGCGTCCCGCGGAGCTGGGCCTGGCGCTGGACGCCGCGGCGGGCCATGACCGGGCGTTCCTGCCGGACCTCGCCGGGACGGGGACGACGCTCTACGCCGTCGCGGGCGGGGCCGCGTTCGAGCCGGCGTTCGGGGGGGCGTCCCGGGACCGGCACGCAGGACTCGGCGTCGCGGAGATCGTCCGGCCCGGGCTCGACTCGGTCCGGCGCGACGTCGACACCCTCGACGATCTGCTCCAGGCGCGGGAACTGGGGCTGGGGCCGCGGACGGAAGCGGTCGCCCGGCTGATCCTCGCCCACCGCTAGGGCTCCGTTAGGCTGCCCCCATGCAGGGAACCGTCAAGGACTTCGACCCGGCCACCCGCTCCGGCAGCGTCCTGCTGGACGACGGCTCCGAACTGCCGTACGGCACCGAGGCGTTCGACGCGGGCGGGCTGCGCCTGCTCCGCTTCGGCCAGCGCGTCAACCTCGCCCACGACGGCGCCGCGATCACCGCGATCACCCTGTCGACGCTCCCGCTGCCCTAGGCCTGAACACGAAAAAAGCCCGCCTCGGGTGAGGCGGGCCTTTCACGTGGTGCTACTTGCCGGCGACCAGGTTCTTGAAGTCGGCGCCGGCCTTGAACTTCGGCACCGAGGTCGCGGCGACCTCGATGGTCTTCCCCGTGGCGGGGTTCCGGGCCGTACGGGCGGGACGGTCCGCCTTCTCGAACGAGCCGAAACCGGTGATGGCGACCTTCTCGCCCTTTGCCACCGTCGTCTGGATCGTGTCGAGGATCGCGTCGACCGCCTCGGCAGCGTCTTTCTTGCTGCCGTTGAGGCGCTCGGCGATCGCGTCGACCAGCTCACGCTTGTTCATTGGGTTACTCCTCCGGTTCCCCCGTTGCGCCCCTGAAACTAAGGGCACGGGGGCACCGCCGCAATCACCGTTCGCCGAGTTTTCCCATGTCATGGCCGTAAGTTGGCCGGATTTACTGGGTTTCGCGGGGAATGTCGTCGAGGTCGGTGAGGAAGACCGTCAGCCGCCGCGCCGCCAGCTCGTGGTCGCGCTTGGCCAGATCGGTGATCGCGAGCAGATGCCGGTGCAGCCGCTGCCGGATCTCCTGCGGCAGCGGGGCGATCCGGCGGTGCGCCGTCCTGAGCTGGTCGGCGAGGAGGGTCAGGCCCGGGTCGTCCCAGCCCGGCTCATGGATCATCCCGCCATTGTCTCAGCCCGCGTCAGGCGGTCGTGGAGGTGGGTTGTTCCGTGCGCGGGGCGGGGGCCGTCGGACGGTGCGCGCCGATCCCGGTCAGGGACCGGACCGACAGCTCCTCGTAGTTCTCGCGGATCGGCCGCTCGCTGCTCAGCAGGGTGCCGAGGACCGCGCAGAGGAAGCCGAACGGGATGGAGACGATGCCGGGGTTCTCCAGCGGGAACCACGCGAAGTCGACCCCCTTCGGGAACAGCGACAGGCTCTTGCCCGTCACCGGGTCGACCTTCCCCGACACCACCGGCGAGAAGAACACCAGCAGGAACGAGCAGAGCAGCCCGCCGTAGATCCCGGCGACCACCCCCGACGCGGTGAACCGCTTCCAGAAGAACGACAGCACGATCACCGGCAGGTTCGCCGACGCCGCCATCGCGAACGCCAGCGCCACCAGGAACGCGACGTTCAGGTTCCGCGCCACCACCGCGAGGACGATCGCGAACGAGCCGATGAACAGCGCCGACACCCGCGCCACCGCGATCTCCTGCGACTCGCGGGGCCGGCCGAACATCAGCACATGGCCGAAGAAGTCGTGCGCGAGCGAGGTGGAGGAGGCCATGACCAGGCCCGACACCACCGCGAGGATCGTCGCGAACGCCACCGAGCCGACGAACGACAGCAGCAGATCGCCGCCGATGTCGCCGGCGAAGTGCCGGCCCAGCTCGTAGGCGAGCTGGAGGACCGCGGTGTTGCCGCCGGGGTCCTGCGCGACGATCTTGGCG
Organism: Actinocorallia lasiicapitis; assembly: GCF_054778695.1. Taxonomy (NCBI): domain Bacteria; kingdom Bacillati; phylum Actinomycetota; class Actinomycetes; order Streptosporangiales; family Thermomonosporaceae; genus Actinocorallia; species Actinocorallia lasiicapitis. The sequence continues at coordinate 2,639 of NZ_BAAGZI010000434.1, read as the reverse complement.
TGCCCGACCAGGGCGGCCGCGCCGAAACCGAGCGCGAGGGTGCCCAGGTAGAAGATGCCGACCAGGGTGATCGCCCAGTTGACGGAGGTGCGGGCGGCCTTGGCGTCCGGGACGGTGTAGAAGCGGGCGACGATGTGCGGCAGGCCCACCATGCCGAGGATCAGGGCGAGCGCCAGCGACATGAAGTCGAGCTTGTTGATGATCGTCTGGTAGAGGTTCCCCTCGACGTCCTTGCCGTACTTGCTGCCCGGCTGGAGGAACCCGGCGGGTTTGGCGCTGCCGTCGGCGGCCTTGCCGAGCATGTCGCTGAGGTTGAAGCCGAACCGCGACAGCACCAGCACCGTCAGGACGACGCCGCTGGTCATCAGCATGACGGCCTTGATGATCTGCACCCAGGTGGTGGCCTTCATCCCGCCGAACATCACATAGGTGATCATCAGCAGTCCGACGCCGATGATGGTCATGGTGCGGGCGTCGGCGGCGGAGAAGCCCGCGTAGGTCTCGCCCGGGTGGATGCCGAGCAGCAGCACCACGACCGCGCCCGCGCCGACCATCTGGGCGAGCAGGTAGAACACCGAGACGGTGACGGTCGAGACCGCGGCGGCCGTCCGCACCTTCGGCTGGCGTTTCACCCGGTAGGCGAGGATGTCGGCCATCGTGAACCGGCCGGTGTTCCGCATCATCTCGACCATGAGCAGGGTCAGCAGCCAGGCGACCAGCCAGCCGACCGAGTACAGCACGCCGTCGTAGCCCGCGAGGGAGATGATGCCCGCGATGCCGAGGAACGAGGCGGCCGACATGTAGTCGCCGGCCAGGGCGATGCCGTTCTGGGTGCCGCTGAAACCGCGGCCTCCCGCGTAGAAGTCCTCGGCACCCTTGGTGTTCCTGCGCGCCCAGATCGTGATCCCCGCCGTGACGATGAGGAACAGGACGAACAGGCTCATCGTCAGCGACCTGCCGCTGCCGTTCATTTCTTCTCCCCCCACCAGGTCGGGTCGAGGCGGCGTTCGCCCGTCGCCCGCTGTGCCTCCGCCTGCATCCGCCGGTGCTCCGCCGCCACCCGCTCGTACTCGGCCTGCCGGAACTCGGCCTCCGTCCGGAGCTGTTCGGAGAGCGGATCGAGGTTCGCCCGCGCGAAACGCGTGTGGTAGTAGGCGATGAGGAAGGTGGAGAGGAACTGGAGGACGCCCAGCACCATGCCCACGTTGATGTTGCCGACGATGGGGTGCGACATGAAGTCGCGCGCGAACGCCGACAGGACGATGTAGACGAAGTACCACCCGATGAACACGACCACGACGGCCGCCACCCACCGCCTGAACCTGCCCCGCAGCAGCCGGAACTTCCGGTCGCTCGCTATTGAGGCGTAATACCGCCCGGCCATGCCCACTCCCTGGCGAGAACCACTCCGAGTAACCGACCAACTCCGTAACGAGATCAACGATAACCCTGCCCCACCCGAATTTTTGGCAAACACCGGAACCGGTAGCGCTGATCTCGTCACGTTCAGTTGGTTAAAGGGCGGTTTTGCCAGGACTTCGGTGGATTTTCCGGGGGGCGCGGGAAGGGGACCGGTGGGGGGGCAACAGCATGGGCGGGGGGGGGGGGGTGCGCGGCCGTCGTGGTCGTCGCGGTGATCGGCGGGGGCGCTCCGGGCGTCGCGGCCGAGCAGCCCGCGGCGCTACGGGGGCAGATCACCGATCCCGCCGGGGTGCTCGGGAGCAGGCGGGCCGACGTCCAGCGGGCGCTGGACCGGCTGAACGGCGAGCAGAACGTCCAGCTCTTCGTCGTCTATGTGAACGACTTCGCCGGGAGGAGCGCTTCGACCTGGGCCGACGAGACGGCCCGGTTGACGGGGATGGGGCGGCGGGATCTGCTGCTGGCCGTCGCGACCAAGGCCCGGCAGTACTACGTCTCGGCGGAGTCGGGGTTCCAGCTCTCCGACCAGCGGATCGACGACGTGGCCGCCGAATCCATCGAGCCGAGCCTCCAGGCGGGCGACTGGGCGGGCGCGGGGATCGGGGCGGCCGACGGGTTCCGGGTGGCGCTGGCCGGGGGCGGCTCCGGCTCGTCGGGGAGCGACGGGGCGCTGTTCTGGCTGCTGCCGCTCGGCGCGGTCGGGCTCGCGCCGGTGCCGCTGCTGCTGCGGCGCAGGCGCAAACACGCCGGGACGCCCGCGGGCCCTCCCCCACCGCCGCAGATCAGCCTGGACGAGCTGGACACGCGGGCCGGACGGCTGCTCGTCGCGACCGACGACGCCGTCAAGACCAGCACGCAGGAGCTCGGCTTCGCCGAAGCGCAGTTCGGGACGACCGCGATCGGGCCGTTCAGCGCGGCCGTGGCGTTCGCCCGCGAGCAGCTCACCGCCGCGTTCCGGCTCCGGCAGCGGCTCGACGACTCCCACCCGGAGGACGACGCCACCCGCAGAACCCTGCTGGAGGAGATCATCTCCCGGTGTGAGGAGGCCGACCGGCGGCTGGACCTCCAGGCCGCGGCGTTCGACCGGCTCCGCGATCTGGAGGCGAACGCGCCGCAGGTGCTGGCCGAGACCGTCACCGAGCACGACCGTCAGGCGGCGCGGGTGGATCCGGCGCGCGCCGACCTCGCCGGGCTGGCCGCGCTGTACCCGGCCGAGGCGT
>NZ_BAAGZI010000433.1:0-4628 GCF_054778695.1 Actinocorallia lasiicapitis | reverse complement strand
TCGCCGGTCCGGCAGGCGGCGCCGGTGGCGCGGTAGGCGCCCAGGCCGGCGCCGGCGCGGCCGCCGACGACCTTCTCGCTGCGGATCGTGAAATCACTGACCGGGCGGGGGCCCTGGTTGACGACCTTGATCTTGTAGCCGAAGCGGGAGCCGGGAACCAGCCCGGCCGGATCGAGCGGCTGCACCTGCGCGTCGGGGAGCAGCGCGATCTTGTTCAGGCCGTCAGGGGAGATGACCGCGGTGACCACCAACGCGGCCGCGCCGATGGCGGCCACGAAGGCGGTCAGCCAGATCAGCACCACCTTGCGCATAGGTCGTTTCCTCCGGAACTCGGGAATGATGGCCCAGTTCAAAGGTATGTTACCGATGCGTTATACGCAAAGCGTGTGCCAATGGTTACACTCAGCGGCCCATGTGCGGGTAACGGTAGTCGGTCGGCGGGACGAAGGTCTCCTTGATCGTCCGGGCGTTGACCCAGCGGATCAGGTTGAAGACCGAACCGGCCTTGTCGTTCGTGCCGCTGGCCCGCGCGCCGCCGAACGGCTGCTGGCCGACGACCGCGCCCGTCGGCTTGTCGTTGATGTAGAAGTTGCCCGCGGCGAACCGCAGCTTCTCCGTCGTCCGGGCGATCGCGTAGCGGTCCTGGGCGATCACCGCGCCGGTCAGGCCGTACGGGCTCGCGGACTCCATCTGGTCAAGCATCGCCTCATAGGCGCCGTCGTCGTAGACGTGGACGCCGAGGATCGGGCCGAAGTACTCCGACGTGAAGATCTCGTCCATCGGCTCGTCCGAGGTGAGGACGGTCGGACGGACGAAGTAGCCGTCCGCGTCGTCGCAGGTGCCGCCGGCGACCAAGCCGAGACCGTCCTTGCCGGCGCGGGCCAGGGCCGCCTTGTGCTTGGCGAACGCCCGGTCGTCGATGACGGCGCCCATGAACAGCGACAGGTCCTCGGCGACGTTGCCCATGGTCAGGCCGTCAACGGTGTGCGCCAGATCGTCCTTGATCGCGTTCCACAGGGAGCGCGGGACGTAGGCGCGCGAGGCCGCCGAGCACTTCTGGCCCTGGTACTCGAACGCGCCGCGGACCAGCGCCGTCGTCAGGACCGCCGGGTCGGCCGAGGGGTGGGCGACGACGAAGTCCTTGCCGCCGGTCTCGCCGACGAGCCGTGGGTACGCCTTGTACCCGGCGATGTTCTCGCCGACCGTCCGCCACAGGTGCTGGAAGGTGCCGGTGGAGCCGGTGAAGTGGATGCCGGCCAGCTCGGGGTGGGTCAGCGCGACGTTCGCGATCGCCTGGTGGTCGCCGGTGACCATGTTGATCACGCCGTCGGGCAGGCCGGCCGCCTCGAGCAGGCGCATGATGAAGTGCGCGCTGAACTGCTGGGTCGGCGACGGCTTCCAGACCACCACATTGCCCATCAGGGCGGGAGCCGTCGGCAGGTTCGCGGCGATCGAGGTGAAGTTGAACGGCGTGATCGCCAGCACGAAGCCCTCGAGCGGCCGGTACTCCAGCCGGTTCCAGATGCCGGGCTGGTTGCCGGGCTGCTCCGTCAGCAGCTGACGGGCGTAGGCGACGTTGTAGCGCCAGAAGTCGATCAGTTCGCAGGCGGCGTCGATCTCGGCCTGCAGCGGGTTCTTGGACTGGCCGAGGACCGTCGAGGCGTTCAGCACCTGCCGCCACGGGCCCGCCAGCAGGTCCGCGGCCTTCAGGAAGATCGCCGCCCGCTCGTCGAAGCTGAGCGCCTGCCACGCGGGCGCCGCCTTCTTCGCCGCCGCGATCGCCGCGGCGACATCGCCGTCGGTCGCGTTGTGCAGGGTGCCGAGGACCGACCGGAACGCGTGCGGCTGCACGACGTCGATCGCCTCTCCCCCACCGGGCCGCTGCTCGCCGCCGACCGTCATGGTCAGCTCGACACCGCCGCCGCCCAACTCCTTGATCTTGCTCTCCAGCGCGACCCGCTCGGGGCTGCCGGGAGCATACGACTTGACCGGCTCGTTCTCCGGCACGGGCACGTTGGTAACCGCGTCCATAGTTCTCCACCTCTATACGACATCGTTGTCGATATACCTAGATCCTACGAGCGACCACCCCGTAACCCTACGTCCACCCCTGTGCTATTTCACACCGCACTCTTCCGGGAGCGTTGGGAGACGAGGACCGCGCCGAGAAGGGCCAGGGGCGGAGCGGCCAGGGCCGCCCACTCGTAGGCGGGAGGCAGCGACATCATGAGCGGGGCCGTGGCGAAGGGCAGGGCCAGCAGGACGAGCACGCGGCGGCCGACGTCCGTCCGGCCCAGCAGCAGGGCCAGTGCCAGCCCGCAGACGGCCACGGCCGCGAGCAGCGCGTAGGCGTCGACGGTGCGGTCCCAGCTCAGCCAGCCGATGGCCGTCCCGCTACCGGCGACCACCAGCCCGGCGGCGACGGCACGGCGGACGCCGAGCACGGCCAGGCCGCGGCGCGGGCCGTCCGAGGCGTGGAGGGTCCAGGCGGCCAGCGCCGTCAGCAGGAAGAGCGGCCCGGTCGCCTTGGAGACGAGCAGGGCGGGCGGAGTGATCGTGTAGTACCCGCTGCCCACCGGCGACTGGAGCAGGAACGCCAACGCGACCACGGCGAACACCAGCCCGGTGCGGCGCGCCCCCGCCAACGCCGCCACCGAGCAAACCGCCGCCGCGAGCCAGTAGGGCGCGGTCATGAAGAACGAGGCGATGCCCGGCGTGCCGATCCAGGGCAGTGCCTGCTCGCGCACCCAATCGATGGCGGCGGGAGCCATCACCGCATAACGCACAGCCAGAGCCCCGAGCAGAAGCGACACCAGCAAGCTGACCACGGCCGCGGCATCCCGCCACTCCGGCCGTCTCAACTCCGCGGGCAACCCCCTGAACCTGACGACCAGCCCCGCGACGACCAGATCAAGAGCATCACGCCGCGTAGGCGGCCCAGCCGCGAGCAGCACACCAAGCATCTCCTCCTCATACTCAGCCCGATGATCGCCGGGAAACCAGCGCAGCAGACGGCGGTAGCGAAGTTCCAGGGGGCTCATCAAGGGCCTCGATCCTTGTCAGAGGGGGTTGGGGAGGGCGGCCAGGCGGCGGGCGGCTACTTCGGTGCGGTGGCGGAGGCGGGTCACCTCGGTGGCGAGGGCGGTGGTGCCCTTGGGAGTGAGGGCGTAGTAGCGGCGGAGACGGCCTTCTACTACCTCTTCGCGGTCGACGGTGATGTGGGCGTCGCGGGTGAGGCGGTCGAGGGCCGCGTAGAGGGTGCCGGGGCGGAGTTTGACGCGGTCCTCGGAGATGCGGGCTACGTCCGTCATGATCCCGTAGCCGTGCTGGGGGGAGGCGGCCAGCGCGGTCAGGATCAGGAAGGTGGGTTCCTGCATCTGAGTATTGGCCAGCGAGGGGTGAGGGGTGGTGGACCGGGAGAGTCAGAGGGAGAGCGTCCAGCGGCCGTTCGGGGACAGGCGCATCAGGTAGGAGGCCGCCGCGGGGCTGGTGGGGGTGCCCTGCGGCCAGACCAGGGAGGGGGATTCGATGATCCACTCGTCGGTGGTGTCGCCGTCGGCGGCTTCCGGGACCTCGACGGCGCTGAGCTTGGCGCGGTCGGCGGGCTTGAGCGTGCGGACCCATTTCGGGCACGGGGCGCCGAGGACCGTCTTCGCGGCGGCGGGGTCGACCCAGCCGCAGACCTTGACGTTGCCGGCGCCCGCGCCGCGGAGGATCTTCTGGAGGGTGGAGCGGGCGGGGAGATCGGCGTCCGGGTTCGGGGTGGATTCGGCCGGATAGCCGGGTTCGTCGACCAGTGGGGGGATCGACAGGTCCTGGGACTCGCCGGCGCAGGCCGTCAGGAGGGTCGCGGCGGCGAGGGCCGTCCCGACGAGTGCCGTCGCCGTCCGCATCGCGCCTGACCTCCCAGAACCACCGGATTCCGGCCGAACCTATCGGTACCCGGAGGCGGCGCGCGACGCATTCTCAGAAAGAGGAAGTCCCCGCGCCCAAGGCGGGGCCGTCCGGGACGGCGAGCGGCAGGCGGCCCGTCGGCGCGGCCGCACCCGACAGGACGCGGGCCAGGCCGCGCAGGGCGATCGGGGCCGTCGAATAGACCGTCGCCGAGACCTGCGCGGGTGCGGTGAGGCGGAGCAGGTAGGGGTCGCCGAGCACCAGCGCGACGACCTTCTTGCGGCGCGTCAGCCGGGCCAGCGAACGCGCCGTCTCCTCGGTGGTGATCACGACGTGGGTGCGGGCCGACGGGGAGCCGCTGACCTTGACGCCCGCCTTGGTGAGCGCGGCGGACACGGCGGCCTGGCCGGGGCCCGTCACGAAGACGTCGCCTTTGAGGGGGAGGGCGTTGTCGGCTTTCTTGGGATTTTTCAGGATGGTGACCGAGCGGGTGGCGACGTCCAGGGCCGTCCGGCGGTGCTCGGGGGTCGAGACCGCGACGCCCGGCGCCGCGAGGCCCGCCGCGAACAGGCCGCGCCGCTCCTTCAGGGTGAGGATGCGCTGGACGGCCGCGTCGAGGGACGCCACCGAGATCCGTCCGGTATGGACCGCTTTGACGATCGCGGCGTCGGCGCCCGGCAGGTCGGGCGGCATCAGCAGCAGATCGGCGCCCGCCTGGACCGCGCGGACGGCCG
>NZ_BAAGZI010000432.1:0-4631 GCF_054778695.1 Actinocorallia lasiicapitis | reverse complement strand
GGGGCGTCGCGCGCCGCGGGCACCGCGCCGCCGGACGACCGTCCGCCGACGACCTCCACCAGCGCCTCCAGGGACAGGCCCGTGCCCCGGGTGTAGACGCGGGTGAAGCGGTCCGCGCCGAGCTCGGCGATCAGGGTCTTCTCCATGTCGGCGTGCCGCTCGTTGAGTCCCGGCTCGCCCCAGAGCAGGGTGCCGACCTTCCGCCACTGCGTGGCCGCGCCGCCCAGCAGCACCGCCGCCAGCTCGTGCTCCCGTTTGGCGCACGCCACCCAGGACAGGTACTCGGTCAGCGCGGCGATGCAGAGGGTCCCGCCCTGCTCGACCGCCGACGGCAGGACGGCCTGGCCGAGGACGCGCGCCGTGTCCAGCTCGTCGGCCGCCCACAGGCAGAGCACCTTCTTGGCCAGCAGGTAGTTGCGCACCCACTGCTCCTGCGGCAGATCGTCCAGGACCGCGATCCCGGCCTCCACCTCGTCGAGGGCGCGTTCGGGGTCGCCGGTGGTGCTGTAGTAGACCGCCGTGTGGGTGTAGCTGATCGCCAGCGGGAAGACGTCGGCTCCGGCGACGAGCCGGTCGCGCATCTCCTTGTAGTGGGCCGGCACCCTGGAGGCGTCGCCCAGCAGCAGTTCCTTGAACCCTTCGACGAACATGGCGCGGCCGCGCAGGTAGTCGTCGTCGAGGTATTCGGCGACGGTCCTGAGCCTGCCGATCGTCTCCGTCGCCGCCGGGTCGCCCTGGAGCAGCCCGTAGTAGGCGGTCGACCAGAGCGCGAGACCGTGTTCGAGGGTCGGTTCAGGCTCGGCCGCCAGGGCCTTCTCCATCCAGCGGCGCGCCTCGGTGAGCCTGCTCTTGCCCTGCCACAGCCCCCACAGCCCGTTCACCAGCCGCAGCGCCACCTCGTCGCCCGGACGTGCGACGGCGTGCTCCAGCGCGACCCGGAAGTTGTCGAGGTCGACGGCCAGCCGGTCGCCCCACTGCAGCTGCTGCGCCCCGAGCCACTGCTCGCCGGCCGTGGTCGCCATCCGCAGGAAGAACTCCAGGTGGCGGCGCGCGTAGACCGCGGTGGTGCCGCTGAGCGCCAGCCGTTCGGCGCCGAACTCCCGGATCGTGTCGAGCAGCCGGTAGCGGTCCTCCTCGACGCCCTCCAACCGCTGGACGACCGATTTGTCCATCAAGCCCAGCAGCAGATCGATCACGTCGAAACCGTCGAGTTCGGCGCCCGCGCAGACCTCCTCGACGGCCGCGAGGGTGAACCCGCCCGCGAACACCGACAGCCGCGCCCAGAGCTCCTGCTCCTGCGGCGAGCAGAGCTCGTGGCTCCACTCGATGGTCGCGCGGAGCGTCTGGTGCCTGGTCTGGGAGGACCGGACCCCGGTCAGGAGCTGGAACCGGTCGTCGAGCCGGCGCAGGATCTGCTGGAGCGAGAGCGTGCGGAGCCGGACGGCGGCCAGCTCGATCGCCAGCGGCATACAGTCGACACGGCGGCAGAGCGCGATCGCGGCGGCCCGGTTGTCGTCGTTGAGCACGAACGACGGCTGCGCGGCCTGCGCCCGCGCCGCGAACAGGGCGAGCGTGTCGTTGGTGGAGGCGTCGGACGCCTCGCCCGGCGCGGGCAGCGGTTCGACGGGCAGCACGAACTCGCCGGGCAGCGCCACCGGCTGCCTGCTCGTCAGCAGCAGCACCAGCCGCGCCGAGGCGTGGGTGAGGATGTCGGCGAACATCGCGACCGCGTCGACCAGGTGCTCGCAGGTGTCCAGCACCAGCAGCGCCCGCTTCTCGGCGAAATGCTCGAGAAGCTGCTCCATCGGCTGGCGCGAGGTGACCTCCGGCAGCCCGACGGCCGAGGCCACCGTGTTCGGCAGGAACTCGGCGTCGCGCAGGCCGCTGAGCTCGACGATGCTGACCCCGTCGGGGAACTCCGCCCGGAGCTGCTGCGCCGCCCGCAGCGCGATCCGGGTCTTGCCCACACCGCCGGGGCCGGTGAGGGTCACCACCCGGCTGTGCGTCACCGAGGTGCGGATCGCGTCCAGCTCCTCCGTCCGTCCGATGAAACCGGTCGGTTCATGGCCTGCCCCGGCTCTGGCCCATTCCCACTGCGTCACGGTGTCCTCCCACTGCGTCACCACAGAGAATTACACTCGCGGGCCGATCGCGCAGCAAGTCACCGAATTCGTGTCTTTCACAATCGCCCCCTACCGCGCCGGGGCGCGGGGTAGTGTGCCCGCAACTGTCCGTGCGCACCCACCCCCTAAGGAGCGCGCCATGGCCGTGCTTTCCTTTCTCGACCGGGAGCACACGGTGGCTCCCCCCGGCTACAGCCGCTGGCTGATCCCGCCCGCGGCGCTCGCCGTCCATCTCTGCATCGGGCAGGTCTACGCGACCAGCGTCTACAAGGACGCGCTCGTCCACCACTTCGACACCAGCCTGACGGCCGTCGGCGCGACGTTCTCGATCGCGATCGTCATGCTCGGCGTGTCGGCGGCGCTGTTCGGGACGTGGGTGGACCGGGTCGGCCCCCGCCGCACCATGTTCACAGCCGCGTGCTGCTGGGCGTCGGGATTCCTGGTCGCCGCGGCCGGGATCGCCACCGAGCAGCTCTGGCTGGTCTATCTCGGCTACGGCTTCCTCGGCGGGATCGGGCTCGGCCTGGGCTACATCTCGCCCGTCTCGACGTTGATCAAATGGTTCCCCGACCGGCCGGGACTGGCCACCGGGATGGCCATCATGGGCTTCGGCGGCGGGGCGATGGTCGCGGCGCCGCTCTCCCGCGAGCTCCTCGCCCGGTACGGCGGGGCGTCCGCCGGTGGCGACGCGGTGATGAAGCTGTTCCTCACCCTGGGCGTCGCGTACTTCCTGGTGATGATGCTGGGCGTCTTCACCGTCCGGGTGCCGGCGCCCGGCTGGCGGCCGCCGCACTTCGACCCCGCCGCGGTGAAGGCCAAGCCGATGGTGACGACCGCGAACGTCTCGGCGGCCAACGCGGTCAGGACCCCGCAGTTCTGGCTGCTCTGGACGGTCCTGCTCTGCAACGTGACGGCCGGGATCGGCATCCTCGAACAGGCCGCCGACATGATCCAGGACTTCTTCCGGGAGCCCGGCAGCCGGGTGACGCCCGTGACGGTGACCGTCGCGGCGGGCTTCGTCGGGCTGCTGTCGGTGGCCAACATGGTCGGCCGGTTCGCCTGGTCGGCGACCTCGGACTACCTGGGCCGCAAACCCACGTACATGGTGTACCTCGGCTGCGGGGTCCTGCTGTACCTGCTGCTGGCGACGGCCGGATCGAGCTCGCAGGCGCTGTTCGTCGCGGTGTGCGTCGTCATCATCTCCTTCTACGGGGGCGGTTTCGCGACGGTCCCCGCCTACCTGCGCGACCTGTTCGGCACCTACCAGGTCGGCGCGATCCACGGCCGGCTGCTGACGGCGTGGTCGACCGCGGGCGTATTCGGGCCGCTGATCGTCAACCGGGTGCTCGACACCAGGGGCGAGCCGGGGCAGATCGTCGCCGCCGACTACCGGCCCGCCCTGCTGATCATGGTCGGGGTGCTGGCGGTCGGGTTCGCCGCGAACCTGATGATCCGGCCGGTCGCCGCCCGCTGGCATGAGACGGCCCCGGTCGCCGACACCGCCGACGCCCGCCCGTCGCTGTCCACCGCCCGTCCGGCAGAAGGAGCGTGAACCGATGACCGCATCCGACACCGAGCAGCCGCGCGACGACTACCGCGCGCGGATCGCGATCAGCTGGACGGTCGTGGTGATCCCGCTGGCGTACGGGCTGTTCCACGCGGTCAAGGCCGCTCTGCAGCTCTTCGGCGGCTGATCCGCGGTTCCCGGCGGCCGCTGCGGACGGCCGCCGGGGCGGCGTGGCCGAGCCGCAGCACCAGGCCGACGGAGTCGGTCGCGGGCACGTCCAGGAGTTTGCGCAGACCGTCCCTGAGCGCGGCCGTCTCGCCTTCGAAGCCGGGCGCGACCTCGCGGAGGTCGGCGTCGCCGGTCGCGTACAGGAACACCGGGGACATCGGCTGGACGGCGAGACCGTGCCGGCCCGCCTCGATCCAGACGCGCTGCACGGCCTCCCCCGCCCGCGCGTAGTCGGTGAGGGACGGTGCGGCTCCGGGGAGGCAGACCGCGACGAGCGCCGACGCGGAGCGGACCCGGTCCAGGGTGTACTCGCCGAGCGCGACCCCGCCGCCGAACGCCCTGACCCTCGCCATCACCTCGGAGCGTCCGCCGATGGCGAGTTTGGCCAGCTCGTCGGGGGCCAGTTCCAGGGTGCGCAGATCGAGCCCGGTGTCGAGGTCGTCGCCGGGGCCGCGGAGTTCGGCGAACATCTCGGCGTGCAGGGTGGGCGTCAGATAGCGGATCCGGTCGGAAGCGGCGAGCAGGACGGCCGCCTCGGCCAGGGCGTCGGGCGCGGTGATCGAATGGACCGTGCCACTGGAAGAGCGGGCTGCTCGTCCGAGTGCTTCCAGGACGGCGGGTTCGATCGGGGAACCGGTTCCCGGGTTCCGGTTCGTGTGCCGGGTCAGCAGGCCGGGCAGGTCGCGGGCGAGGTCGTCGTCGGTTTCCGCGCCCCAGCGCAGGGTGGCGGTCAGCCGGTCGCCGCCGCCGCTGAGCTCGGTCGCGCCGAGGAC
>NZ_BAAGZI010000431.1:0-4645 GCF_054778695.1 Actinocorallia lasiicapitis | reverse complement strand
GGCGACCAGCGCCGAATCGCGGACGGTCCGCGCGACCCGCAGGACGTCGTCGGCGGTCACCGCCTCCAGGGCCGCCCTCGCCTCGGCGAAGGTCTCGGCGGGCACGTCGAACAGCGCGTTGCGGGCCGCCGCGTGGGCGAACGCGCCCGCCGCCTCGGGACGGGCGAAGTTCGCCAGATCGCCCTCGACGGCATGCGCCAGCTCCTCGCCGGTCAGCGGCACGGCGGCCAGCTCTTCGAGGACGTCCAGGAACGCCTCGACCAGGGCCGCGCGGTTCTCCTCCAGGCAGTCGGCGTGGGCGAGGAGATGACCGGTGCGGCCGTCGTAGCGCTGGAAGTCGACGGCGGGGGCGTAGCTGAGTGCCTTGTCCTGCCGGAGCACCCGGTGCAGCCGCAGACCCAGCGCCGCACGGTAGACCACGGCCGGCCAGGTGCGCGGGCAGTCCGCGAGCAGGCCGACGCCCTGGCCGCTGAACGGCATCGTGGCGGGCAGCCACGGCAGGACCGTCTCCGCGGGCGGGACGGGATGGAGCGGGCCGTCCGGGAGCGTGAGGTTCAGGCCCTCCGGTGGCGGGCCGCCCGCGAACACGAGGACGGCGTTGCCGCGGGTGAACCGGGTACGCGCCCACTCCCTGACGTCGTCGCGGGAGATCTCGGGCAGGCCGATCTCGTCGTAGCCGAGCAGGCCGGGGCCTTGCGGGCCGTAACGCCAGAGCAGGAGCTCGCCGAGCGCGCCGCCGCGTCCGGCCTCCTCGGTCCGCAGGATCTGCTTCTCGGCGTCCATCCGATCGAGGGGCAGGTCGTTGAGCGCGTCGCAGACCCCGGTGAGGAACCGGGCGACCTCCTCGGGGGTGCCGGACTTCACGAACGTCGTGGTGGTGGCGTCGACCATGCCGTTGAAGTGCCGCTCGGCCCCGCCGAAGGAGTGCAGGGCCAGATGCTCCACGAGATGGGTGAGGCCCGCCCGCGTCGGCGGCTCGTCGGCACGCCCGACCCTGAAGATCAGCGCGGCCGTCAGCTCCGCGCCTCCCTCCGCCCAATACGTCGCAATCCCGGCGACCCGCGTGATCTCCACGTCCACTCTCCCTTTTATGGTCGCGTTATCCTACGATCACCGCGTGTCCGAAAACTATGCTTTCGTTCGTCGCTGGGGCCCTCTCGTCGGCGTCGTCATCGGTGCGCTCACCGTCGGCGGCGCCCTCTACCCGGCCGACGCGCCCGCCGTGCAGCACGCCCCGGGCACCGTCCACCTTCAGCGGGGCGCCGAGTACGACCTCACCGTCACCGGCACCATGGCCCGGCTCGATTTCAGCGCGCCGGACTTCAGCTACGACCTGTCGGCCGTTCCGGACTGCTCGGCCGCCGGCACCACGATCCGGATCCGGCTGGGGAAGCAGTCAGGGCCGCTGGACTTCACCACCCGGCAGGCGCCGTTCGACGCCCGCTTCACGGCTCCCGTCTCGGGCTCCATCCCCATGACCTGCTCGGCGCCCCTCACGTTCCAGAAGCACGTGCCCAGCCGCACTTCCCAGCGCGTCCGCATGTTCCTCGCCGGCATCGCCCTGATGGTGTTCGGGGGCTACCGCCACTTCAGCCGCCGCCGAGCCGACCGTGACGCCGCCGCTCTCGGCCCGACCACGCCGCAGCAGGCCCGCACCGCCGCCTGGGACCTCCGCAGACTCTCCGGCCGCGACGCCGTCCGCTTCACCCACGGCACCTACGTCCCCGCCACCCGCGACGACGAGGCCCTGGCCCTCCTGGCCGCCGCCGACCCCACCTCGATCTCCGTCCGCGAACACCACCCCGAAGGCTGGATCGCCGCCCCCGCCTCCTCCCCCCTCCGAATCTTCGTCCCCCGCACCACCCTCACCAGCCCTTCCCCCCAATCAGTCGCCCGCGCCGCCGCCGCCACCCTCCACCTAGACCAGTCCTCCCCCCACATCACCCGCTGAGGCCACCGCACGCCACGCCCGTCCCCGCCGCGACGACGATCGGAGCGGTGGCGCTGCTGGCGGGACCGCGGCGTTCGTCTCCTAGAGGCGCATGCACGAGCCGGCGGCGATCTCGCGGTTGGCGCTCTTGGTCGCTGGCCTCGTCGCTGGATCGCCTCGCGGCTAATCTGTCGAGATGCTTCGTCATCAAACCCGGACGTCGGAGATCCTCGACCTCTCCCGAGAGAACTCCGTCTTCAAGCCGACCGCCAGATGAGGAGATTTTCCCAGCGGAGAGGGTTGGGTATGTCGACCATTCTGAACAACGTGGATGACGATCTGGAGTTTCCGGAGTTCTATCCGTCGCCCCATGGCGGGGCTCCGTCATTGTTCGCCGGAATTATCGATAAAAACGTGATGTGCTGGGATGCCGACACGGGGCGCCTGCTCTGGTCGGTCGGCCTTGGGCGTCCCAGTTGTTCCGATCTGATGTTCGTCCGGCGCGCCGGATATGTGGCACTGGCCGTGGCCACCTGGAACGGCTTGCGTCTCTGGGACGCGATCACCGGGAGGGAACTGCCCTGCGACAGTCCGAACGGAGGTCTTCTGGCCCTGGCGAAATTCGAGGGCGAGAATTTCGAAACAGTCATCGTTGCCGCGAGCTACTTTTGTGAGATCGTGCGATGGAGCGGCGACGGAGCTGCCATCGACCCCACGCTAAGCATCGCCCCCGTTCACGCTGTGGATGTTCAGGAGAACGCAAAGGGCCGGAGAATCATCATCTCCAGCTCGGACGATGAAACCATCCGTTTCTGGGACCTGTACTCCGGTGAGGCGCTCGGCAGGCCGCTCCACCCCGAACAAGAGCCTGTCTACATGGCGTCTCAATACCTTCCCAACGGTGCGCTGATGGTCGCGAGTTCCTGCTGTGAAGGGCCGATCACGTTGTGGAACGCTTCTCAAGCCACCTCCGTAGGATCGGTTTTCCTCAAGAACCCCGAGACAGCGATCCGAGCGATCGCGCTGACGGTGGTCGCGGACCAGCCGCGGTTGATCGTCTCGCCCTATCCGGGGCCGGTCCAGATCTTCGATCCGCTCACCGGAACCGCGCTCGGTGACGGGCCGGGGAGCGACTTCTTCAAGATTCGTACTGATCCCGGGGGGCGGAACGTCGGCCTCCGGCTACCCGGTTCCCGTGTTCACGTTGGTGTCCCGGAGCGCGTGCTCGATCGGGGCGGGCTGGTCGGCGCTTGCGAGGTGACCCTCTCGTGGTGACGGACCCGGGGCTGGCGGCTCTCCCTCACCCCATCGCGCCCCGGCCGTGCCGACAGGGATGGAGACAGCACATGCACACCCTGGCCTCGCTTCATGGTGAGACCCCGATGACAGCGGCCTGATCCCCTCGCGCACGACCGCACGATCGCCGCCGCCCTCTGACTCGACCAGTCCTCCCCCATAGAGACCTTCCACGGCACGGCGCTCAGGCTGCTGGAGGTGGCCGGATGGGGACGTGGGGGAGCTGGGGGTGGGGGCGTGGACGTCGGAGGGGGGAGTGCCTAGCCTGGGGGCTCGGGTCGCGGGAGGAGCGCCGGTGGTGCTGGAGTCGATCGCCGTTTATGTGGTGGAGAAGTCTCTGGGGTGGGCGGGGCTCGAGGTTCGGGGATGGCTGACGCCCAGAGACCATGAGCGGATTCTGCGGCGGGCGCTGGATGAGGTGGGGGAGGGGCTGCCCGGGGGTGGGAAGCGGCTGATGGCGGCGGTGCGGGTTGAGCTCGGGGGACGGCGGGAGCCTCGGTGGTATCGGGAGCTGGACGGGTCGGAGGGGATGCTGGCCGCTGAGCTGGCCGGGCTGCCTGACGGGAGTTATGGGGCGGTCGGGCGGCGGGTGCTCGGGCGGGAGCTTCTCGCCGGGGCCGGGATCGAGTTGGCGGAGCTGGCGCGGCGGCTGGCGCCCGCGATCGAGCGGGCCGTCCTCAAAGAGGCCCGCGAGCAGGGCGGGCTGCCCGAACTGGCGCGGCAGGGGGCGTTCACGTCGACCGGCCCCAGGCCGCCGACGAATCTGCCTGCGAACCTTCCGGTGTTCGTGAACCGGCATCCGGTGCTGGCCGGGATGAGTGAGGTCGCCGGGCAGGAGCGGGCCACGGGCAGTCCGGCCGTGCTCCGGCTGACGGGGCTGGGCGGCAGCGGCAAAACGGCCGTCGCCGTCCGGTGGGCGCACCAGGAACGGGAACTGTTCCCCGACGGGCGGCTCCACTTCGACTTCGACGCGCCGGCCGAAGGCGAGGCGAACGGGCCGAAGGACGTCGTCGTGGCGCTGCTGCGCGCCCTCGGCGTCGCCCCGCAGGAGATCCCCGACACGTTGAGCGGCTGCCTCGACATGTACCGGAACCGCACGTCGGGACGGCGGCTGTTCATCCTGTTCGACAACGTGAAACTCCGCCGCCAGGTCGAGGACCTGCTGCCGCCGTCCGAGCACAGCGTCGTCGTGGTCACCACGGACCGGCAGCTCGGCGGGCTCGGCGAACGGGTGATGCGGCTCGAGGCGCTGAGCCGGAACCACGCGATCGAACTCGTCGTCGGACTCGTACCCGGGATCGACCCGGGCCGCGCCGCCGAGATCGCCGACCTGTGCGACGGCTGGCCGCTGGCGCTGCGGATCGCGTGCGGCTGGCTGGAGCAGCCGGGACGCACCGCGGACCGGGCGGTGGCGCGGCT
>NZ_BAAGZI010000430.1:0-4722 GCF_054778695.1 Actinocorallia lasiicapitis | reverse complement strand
CGCCGCAGCGGCACCCCCAGCTCGGGCGCGATCGCGTGCAGCTCCAGATCGTGCGCCGCGACGAGCTCGGGCGGCGCCAGCGGCGCCAGCAGCCGGGCCAGCGCGGACGCCACGGTGTAGGGACCGCCCAGCCGGCGGTCCGCGGTGGTCTCGACGCGCAGCAGCACAGCCTCCGGGGGATCTTGACGGATGAGCCACTATCCCAAGCCCCCCACCTGGGGTTCCACCATTCTGACCGGCTTCGGACAACAGTCAGGCCGCGCGGAATGCCCCGGTCGTCAGCCGGGCAAGGTGTTCGACCGTCGCGATCCCCGCGCTCATCGACGGCTGCTCGGAGGTGAGCACCGCGATCAGGAAGTCATGGCCGTGGCCGGTGATCCGGCCGACGCTGTTCACGGCCCACCCCGAGCCCTGGTACTTGAGCGGGGTCCAGCCGTTCTTGAGCGCGACCCGGTCGCCCGGCAGGGCGGCGGCGCTGACGCCCCAGCGCTGGGCGGGCGCGACCGTCGTCATCAGGTCGAGGGCGTAGGCGCGGCTGAGCGGCAGGACCGTCCCGCCCGTGGCCAGGACGCGCAGCAGCCTGACCTGGTCGCCAGGGCAGGTGGTGCTGCCGCCCCAGTTGCCCTCGTAGGCGAGGGTGCAGGTCAGGCGGAGCCGCCGGTTGACGGCCGTCAGCCCGGCGCCGTCGCCGACGGTGCGGAACAGGGCGTCGGCGGCCTTGTTGTCGCTGAACCGGATCATGCGCCCGGTCAGCCGCCGCTCCACAGGGCTGAGCCGCACCCCGGTCAGCAGCCGCGCCACCAGAATGTCGATCTTGGCGACGCTGGCCATCACGTACGCCTCGTCGGCGTGGTGGCCGAAGGTCTGCCCGTCGCTCAGGTCCGTCACCTGGACGGCGGCGCGGCCGGGCCGGGCCGCCAGATAACGGTCGACGTCCCGCCGCAGGTCGGCGAAGTGGTCGATATGGATGCGGCGCAGCATCGGGGCCGCGTCGCCGACCGTCTCGCCCTGCCGTGCGACGGGCAGCGCGGAACAGCCGGTGACCAGCAGCAGGCACACGAGCAGACGGCGCATGAGCCCAGCAAACCGGCCGCATCCCCGCAGAACCGGGAAGCCCGCCCAACCTTGGTGACGCCTTGACGAACCCCTTGCGCCCGGGCCCTTAGTGCGCGGGGCAGCCCGGGCGGCACTTGGCGGTGTGCGCCGCGAGCAGCTTGGCGAGGGTGCGGGTGGCGAAGCGGAGCCCGGCGCCGACGAGCGCGCCCGCGGCGGGGATCGCGGGGTCGCCGACGGCCGCGTACTCGATCTGCGTGCCGCCGTCCTTGGGGGTGAGCCGGACGTCGGCGCGGTAGCCCTTGATCGGCGAGATGTTGATCATCACATAGGCGTAGTGCCCGGACGGCTCGTAGGCGACCACCCGCTCCTTGATCGGGAAGATCAGCCGGACGGCGCCGAGCCCGTTCGGGTCGGGCGTGCCGGCGACGGTGCGCCGCGCCCGGACGGGCAGCCGCATCCAGACGGGCCAGGCCTCGGCCACGGCGAGGTGGCGGAAGACCGTCTCAGGGGCGGCGCTGGTGGTCACTGTGGCGGAGGCGTTGGGCATAGCCGCGACTGTAAGGGTGTGCTTATGGCCGGGCAAGGGCCGCAGGCCGTGACGTGAAGCACCGGAAAGTGTCGGTGGCCGCCCGTAGACTCGTGGGCACGATGTCGACTGCAACCTCACCTCACCCGCTTCTCGACGGCCTCAACCCGCAGCAGCGCGCCGCCGTGGTCCATTCCGGCGGCCCCCTGCTGATCGTGGCGGGCGCCGGTTCGGGCAAGACCAGGGTCCTCACGCACCGGATCGCCTACCTGCTCTCCGAGCGCGGCGTCCACCCCGGCGAGATCCTCGCGATCACCTTCACCAACAAGGCCGCGGGCGAGATGAAGGAGCGTGTCGACTCCCTCGTCGGGCCGCGGTCGCGGGCCATGTGGGTCATGACCTTCCACTCGGCGTGCGTGCGGATCCTGCGGCGCGAGGCGTCGCGGCTGGGGTTCCCGTCCTCGTTCTCGATCTACGACCAGGCCGACTCGCAGCGGCTGATGGCGCTCGTCTGCCGCGAGCTCGACCTCGACCCCAAGCGGTACCCGCCGAAGTCGTTCTCCACCCAGGTGTCGAACCTGAAGAACGAGCTGATCGACTACGAGACGTACAAGTCGCGGGCCTCCACCCACATGGAGCAGACCCTCGCCGAGGCGTACGAGATGTACCAGGCCAGGCTCCAGCAGGCCGGCGCCATGGACTTCGACGATCTGATCATGACGACCGTCAACGTCCTGCAGATCTTCCCCGAGGTCGCCGAGCACTACCGGCGGCGGTTCCGGCACGTCATGGTCGACGAGTACCAGGACACCAACCACGCCCAGTACCAGCTCGTCCGCGAGCTGACCATGCCCGTCGAAGGGCTGGGGGCGGCCGAGCTGTGCGTCGTCGGCGACGCCGACCAGTCGATCTACGCTTTCCGCGGCGCGACCATCCGGAACATCCTGGAGTTCGAGCGCGACTACCCCGAGGCCACCACGATCCTGCTGGAGCAGAACTACCGCTCCACCCAGACCATCCTGACGGCCGCCAACTCCGTGATCGAGCGGAACGGCAACCGCAAGCCCAAACGGCTCTGGTCCGACCAGGGCGAAGGCGCGAAGATCACCGGCTATGTGGCCGACAACGAGCACGACGAGGCCGCGTTCGTCGCCCGCGAGATCGACAAGCTCTCCGACGACGCGCAGGTGAAGCCGGGCGACGTCGCGGTGTTCTACCGCACCAACGCCCAGTCCCGTGTGTTCGAGGAAGTGTTCATCCGGGTCGGGCTGCCGTACAAGGTCGTCGGCGGGGTGCGGTTCTACGAGCGCAAGGAGATCCGCGACCTGCTGGCCTACCTGCGGGTGCTGGCCAACCCCGAGGACGCGGTGTCGCTGCGGCGCATCCTGAACGTCCCGAAACGCGGGATCGGCGACAGGGCCGAGGCGTGTGTCGAGGCGTACGCGGCGCGTCAGCGCAGCTCGTTCTGGCAGGCGCTGCGCACCCCGTACGAGGTGCCGGGCCTGGCCACGCGGTCACTCAACCAGATCAACGACTTCGTCGCGCTCCTGGACGAGCTGCGCGCCATGGTGCCGAACCACTCCCCCGCCGAGATCATCGAGGCGGTCCTGGTGAAGTCGGGATATCTGGCGGAGCTGCGGGCGTCGAAGGATCCGCAGGACGAGACCAGGATCGAGAACCTGCAGGAGCTCGAGAACGTCGCCCGGGAGTTCGAGGGGATCACCGCAGACCGCGACCCCGAGGACCAGCAGCCGCCGAACGAGCTGACGGCCTTCCTGGAGCGGGTCTCGCTGGTCGCCGACGCCGACCAGATCCCCGACGACGGCGAGGGCCTCGTCACGCTGATGACCCTGCACACCGCGAAGGGCCTGGAGTTCCCCGTCGTCTTCCTGACGGGCCTCGAGGACGGCGTCTTCCCGCATCTGCGGGCGCTCGGCAACCCCACCGAGCTGGAGGAGGAGCGGCGGCTCGCCTACGTCGGCATCACCAGGGCGCGTGAACGCCTGCATCTGTCGCGCGCCCAGATGCGCAGCTCGTGGGGCGCCCCGCAGGCCAACCCGCAGTCCCGTTTCGTCGCCGAGATCCCCGAGCATCTGATCGTGTGGGACCGTCTCGGCTCGTCCCAGAGCTCCCCGGCCATGGCCCGGCTGGCGCAGCGTCCCGGCGTCAAGTCCCCCGGCAACCACCCCATCCCGAACCTCGCCCCGGGCGACAAGGTCACCCACGACTCCTTCGGCCTCGGCACCGTCGTCTCCACCGACGGCGTCGACGACAAACGCTCCGCCAAAATCGACTTCGGCGACGGCAAGGGCCCCCGCAACTTCATCCTCCGCTACGCCCGCATCGAAAAACTCTGACTGTCCACGCCGAGCCGATCACTGTTGAGATCTGGCGGCAGCTCCCTGAGGAGTTCTGCCGCCAGGTCGAAGTGGTGCTCGGTCAGGCGATTCGTTGTGATGCACCGTCGCGGCTCCATCAGAAGGTGACGCGACGGCTCACCAACATGATCGAGGCTTCCGCGCACGGGCACAGCCGGAGGACGGGCGAGTGCCTGGACGCCGACTTCGACTTCGACGTCCTGCTCTGGCGAATGCCGAAGACCACGATCCGCCGCCCGGACGTCAGTCTTTTCCGCTGCGCGCCCGATGACGAACGTCCGCTACCCGTCCATCTGATTCTTCTCGCGGTCGAGGTCGTGTCCGGTGACGGGCGTACCGAGACGATGGCGAAGCGCAGCGAATACGCGGCGGCCGGCATCCCCTGGTATTGGCTCGTCCACCTGGACGAACTAGGCGTCAGCCACATCGAGGCCCTGGCCCTCGACCATGGCGTCGGCGCCTACCACCGGGTGGCCGTCATCAGCGAAAAGGACTCCGACAGCCTCGTCAGCCCGATCCGCATCGAGCTCGACTGGCAGCAGCTCCGCCCCGGCGCCCAGCCCTGACCCAGACACTTCATCCTCCGCTACGCCCGCATCGAAAAACTCTGAGCGGCGCGAAGGACGAAGGCCGGGTGCTCCCAAGGGAGTGGCCCGGTCTTCTGGGTTAGGCCGTGTCTTATGGGTCTTGTCCGTAGCGAGCGGCGGTCAGGTGCGTGCCTCGGGGGTGCGGAGGAGGGAGCCAGCCTGGTTGGCTGGTGAC
>NZ_BAAGZI010000429.1:0-4742 GCF_054778695.1 Actinocorallia lasiicapitis | reverse complement strand
TCTGGAGGAGGGGGGCGGGGGGAGCGGTCGCGTCGGTGGGGACGGTGAGGGCGTTCTTGAGTTGGGGGAGGGTGGGGCGGTCGGTGGGGGTTTTCAGTAGGAGGGCGGCGATGAGGGGGGCGAGGTGGCGGGCGGGTGGGGGGTCGTCCATGAGGACGGCGGCCATGCACGCGCCGGCGTGGTCGCGGGCGAACGGCGAGTCGCCTTCGGCGGCGTGGAAGAGGGTCGCGCCGAGCGCCCACAGGTCGACGGAGGTTCCGGCGGGCTCGCCGCGGACCTGCTCGGGCGCCATGTAGGCGGGGGAGCCGAGGACGGCGCCGTCGGCGGTGAGGGTGCCGTCGCCTTCGAGCCGCGCGATCCCGAAGTCGGTGAGTTTCGCGCCGCGCGGAGTCATCAGCACGTTGGCCGGTTTGATGTCGCGGTGCACGATCCCGATCCGGTGGGCCTCCTCGACGACGTCGACGAGCGCGAGGGCCAGCACCCGCAGCTCCTCCTCGCCGAGGGTGCCCCGGTCGGCGACGAGCTGCTGCAGCGAAGGCGCGGGCACGTACTCCATGACGATGAACAGGTCGTCGCCGTCGCGGACGACGTCATGGACGGTGACCGCCGACGGGTGGTTGAGCCGGGCGGCGGCGCGCGCCTCCCGCAGCATCCGGTCCCTGCGGTCGGTCTCGGCGGCGGCCGACAGCCCCAGGGGCATCAGGATCTGCTTGACGGCGACCTCCCGCCCCAGCTCGTCGTCGCGGGCGTGCCACACGATCCCCATGCCGCCGCGGCCGAGTTCGCCGAGGATCGTGAACCGGCCTCCCAGTACCCGAGCATCCGCGTCCACCGGACCTCCTCATGTCGTCCCGGGCAGCCTAGCTTGAAGGGATCTTGACTCGGTCGTCGCGGTGCGACGGGATACGCTGCGCGGGTGTTCGTGAAGGTATGTGGACTGCGCACCGCAGTGGACGTCGACGCGGCGGTCGCCGCAGGGGCCGACGCCGTCGGGTTCGTCTTCGCGCCGTCGCCCCGGCTGATCTCCGGCGCGGACGCCCGCGAGCTGGCCGCCCGGGTGCCCGAGGGGGTCCTGACGGTCGGGGTGATCCGTGCTCAGCCGCTCGCCGAGGTGCGGGCGCTGGTCGAGGAGTCCGGGGTGCGGGCCGTCCAGTTCCACGGCGACGAGCCGCGGGCGTTCTTTGACGCTTTTCCGGGACATGTGCTGATCCGTGCCACGAGCGGCGCGGCCGTGGCGGGGGAGCGGGGCGAGGACCATCTGCTGCTCGACGCGCCCGTCCCCGGCGAGGGCGTGCCGTGGGAGTGGAAGGCCCCCGAGGGGGCGGGCCGCTGGCTGCTGGCGGGCGGGCTCACCCCGGCGAACGTCGCCGCCGCGATCGAGGCGACCGCGCCGTGGGGTGTCGATGTCTCCAGCGGGGTCGAGAGCAGCCGGGGTGTCAAGAGCCCCGAGCTGATCGCCCGGTTCGTCGCCGCCGCGAAGGCCTAGTCGAAACCGTCTCATAACGGCGTGTCACCGCTGACGCAAGGTGACACGCCGGTCTCAGGTGTGTCCTCCATCACAAGTTACCTCTCGGTAGAGGGTGACTTAACTCACCCGCAACATGTAGAACATGTTGCAATTACGCTCTAAGTGATGGAGGTCACATGAGCAGCAGTTCCATGCCCGGCGGGAGAAAAGCGGGCACTTCACGCCGCGGATTCCTTGCTGGAACAGGTTCTATCTTCGGGGCGGCCGCGTTCGGGCTCCCCGTCGTCGCCGCCTCCCGCGCCGCGGCGGCAGGGCCGCTCGACAACGGGGCGAACGTCCTCGTCCTGGTGATCGGGACCGGCTACGGCGGCTCCGTCGCGGCCCTCCGGCTCGCCCAGGCCGGGATCGACGTCCAGATGGTTGAGATGGGGATGAACTGGGACACCCCCGGCCCGGACGGCAAGATCTTCCCCAAGGTCACCGCGCCCGACAAGCGCGCCTACTGGCTGCGCACCAAGTCCAAGGCCCCCGTCAGCAACTTCTTCGGCATCCCCATCGACGGGGCCATCGAGAAGTACACCGGGGTCCTGGACGCCGAGGACTTCGCCGGGATCACCGTCTACCAGGGCCGCGGGGTCGGCGGCGGCTCGCTCGTCAACGGCGGGATGGCCGTCACGCCCAAGCGGGAGCGGTTCGCCTCGATCCTGCCGTCGGTCGACGTCGAGGAGATGTACGCCACCTACTACCCGCGCGCCAACGCCGGTCTCGGCGTCGGCCAGATCGATCCGGCCTGGTTCGAGACGGCCGCCTGCTACCAGTACGCGCGCGTCGGCCGCAAGCACGCCGCCCGGTCGGGGTTCGCCTGGACCTTCGTGCCCGACGTGTACGACTGGAACTACATGAAGGCCGAGCAGGCGGGCACCGTCCCCCGTTCGGCCCTCGACGGCCAGGTCATGTACGGCAACGACCACGGCAAGAAGTCGCTCGTCCAGACCTACCTCGCGCAGGCCAAGGCGACCGGCAAGGTCACCATCACGCCGCTGCACCGGGTGACGAACGTGGTGCCGGCGGGCGGCGGGTACACCGTCACGATCGAGCAGATCGACACGGCGGGCAACGTCGTGGGGACCAAGACCGTCACGGCGGGGAAGGTGTTCTTCGCGGCGGGCAGCGTCGGCACCAGCAAGCTGCTGGTGAAGCTGAAGGCGACCGGGTCGCTGCCGAACCTGAACGGCGAGGTCGGCAGGACCTGGGGGGACAACGGCAACGTCATGTGCGGCCGCGCCAACCATATGTGGGACCCCACCGGCAAGCTCCAGTCGACCATCCCGTGCTCCGGCATCGACAACTGGGACGCCGGCGGCGCGTTCGCCGAGGTCGCGCCGCTGCCGACCGGCATCGAGACCTACGCGTCGCTCTATCTGTCGATCACCAACACGCCGCACCGGGCCGAGTTCACCTGGAACGCGGCGGCGGGACGGGTGGACCTGTCCTGGCAGACGTCCTGGAAGCAGACGTCCATCAGCATGGCCAAGTCCATCTTCGACAAGATCAACAGCAAGGAGGGGACGATCTACCGGACCGACCTCTTCGGCGTCTACAAGCAGTGGCAGGACGGCCTCACCTACCACCCGCTCGGCGGCGTGGTCCTCAACAAGGCGACCGACAACTACGGACGCCTGCACGGCTACACCGGGCTGTACGTCATCGACGGCGCCCTCATCCCCGGCAACACCACGGTGAACCCGTTCGTCACCATCACGGCGCTCGCCGAACGGAACATCGAGAAGATCATCGCCACCGATCTGTGACGATCGCCTGACCCGGGAGACGGCCGCGCGAGCAGGGCGCCGGCCGTGTCCACGAGGTCTCGCGCGGCCAGGACCGCTACCGGCTGCTCGGCAGCACGCAGACGGTGTCCAGGCCCAGCACATGGTTGAGCCGGCCGAACGCCAGCCATGAGCCGATGCTCATGCTCAGCTCGACGATCTCCCGCTGGGTGTAGCGGGCCGTCATCCGGTCCCAGAAGTCGTCGGCGTCGAGGTTGTGGTGGTCGAGCGCGTACCGTTCGGCGTACTCGGCGGCCAGCCTGGTCCGGTCGTCGAACCGGTCGGTGGTGCGCCACTGCTCGACCGCGTCGAGGAACTCCGCCTCGACCGTCTCGCCGTCGCGGTCGGTCCGCCAGTCCAGGCAGAACGCACAGCCGTTGATCTGCGCCGTCCGCAGCCGCGCAGCCTCGAACTCGCGCAGCCCGAGCGTGGTGTGCGCGTAGACGGCCAGGGAGAATCCGGCGGCGGCCGGGCCGATGCCCGGCACCATCTCGCCCCAGACGTACTCGATCGCGTCCTTGCCTTCGGGGATGTCGATCTCCATGCGCTACTTCCTTCCGAGCTTCCCGGCCGCGGGGCGCAGCGGGACGTCCAGGGCGTCGTACAGGCCGGGTTCCGCCGCGACCAGCCAGTCGATCGCGCTCACCAGCCGGCCGACGGCCGTGCCGTTGCCGCCCGCGGAGCTGTTGCCGTCCTCGTCGGTGGCGCAGACCGAGACCTCGATCCGCGGCCGTCCCTCGATGACGACCCGGTGGGTGCCGTCGGTGCCCGCCGGGGGCTGCGGCCAGTCGGGCGCGCAGCCCGCGTGGATCCGGGTGACGTGCTCGATGACGATCAGCGGCTCGCCGTCGACGACGCCCTGCACCTCGAACCGGACCGCGCCCTGCGTGCCGCCCTCGAACTCGCCCATCAGCTTGGTCGTGACGGTCGTGTCGAGCGCGCGCCGGTCGACGACCTCGCGGATCTCGTCGAGCTCGACGCCGAGCCCGCGCGCGATCAGCCTGATCTGCCCGCCCCACACCATGGTCGGGACGGTCGGGCTGAGCATGGGGGCGTCGTAGGCGAGGGGCTGCCCCATGCCGACCAAGTAGCGGACGGAGTCCTCCTGGTCGTAGGTGGTGTAGTCGAAGATCTCCTGGCAGCGGATGGAGTCGATCTTCGAGCCGAGCCCGCTGAGCAGCAGCGGCAGGACGTCGTTGCCCCAGCCGGGGTCGACTCCGGAGACGAACAGCGAGCCGCCGCCCTCGGCGATCGCGTCGAGCACCGGCTGCCGCAGCTCGGCGGGCGCGTTGGCCTGGTCGTAGAGCGCGTAGAGGGAGGGGGTGACGACGACGGCGCCCGCCCGGATCGCCTTGAGGATGTCGGCGAGGGCGTCGTCGGGGCGGATCTCCCCGGACGCCGCGTACACGACGGCCTGCGCCCGGGCGGCGAGCGCCGCGTCGACG
>NZ_BAAGZI010000428.1:0-4743 GCF_054778695.1 Actinocorallia lasiicapitis | reverse complement strand
GGTTTCGAGGCGCTGCTCTGCGCCGACGCCGACCTCGCCGACGGCGCGACCCTCTACAGCCTGCGCCCCGGCACCGCCGATCCCGGACGGATCCGGCTGCTGGAAGCCGCCGACCTCATCGCCCCGCTCGCCCCCGCACCCGTCCGGGTCCGCGCGGCGGATGCCGGAAGTCACGGCTGCCAGAGCGCCGTATCAGCCCCGTTAGTTCACTTCATAGGGGGATACTGGCGGCATATCAGACCGCATCCTCATCTGGAGTCTCCCCCATGCAACTCTGGTGCCCCTTCGCGGAGAAGCGCCCCCTGTCCGCGACACAGGGAGAGCCGAAGATCACTCCCAAGGTCTTCATCGTCCATACGATGGTCGGCTATCTGGCCGGCACCGAATCGATGTTCCGGCAGGGCGGCTGGCAGGGGACCGAGTCGCACTTCGGGATCGGCGGATCCTGGGACGGTAAGACCCGCGACGGCGCCATCTGGCAGTGGCAGGACCTCGCCCACCAGGCCGACGCCCAGTACGACGGCAACGCCTACGCCACGTCCGTCGAGACCTCGGACGGCGCCAAGAGCAACGTGCCGTGGACCGACCGCCAGGTCGACGCGATCATCAAGCTCGGCGTCTGGTGGTGCAAGACCACCGGCAACCCCGCCCGGATCGTCAGCAAGCCGGGGGAGACCGGTTTCGGCTGGCACTCCCAGTTCAAGGCGTGGAACAAGGCGAGCCACAACTGCCCGGGCGCCGTCCGGCTCAAGCAGTACCGCAACGAGATCGTCCCGGAGATCGCCCACCTGCTCGGCAGCGGTGCCGAGCCCCCGCTCGGCCGTACCCTCAAGCTGGCCAGCCCGATGATGCGCGGCCATGACGTCGAACGGCTCCAGGTGGTCCTCAACGGCTACGGAGCGAAGCTCGACGTTGACGGAGTGTTCGGCCCGAAGACCGAGACCGCGGTCAAGGAGTTCGAGAAGAAGCACTCTCTGAAGGTCGACGGGATCGTGGATGCCGCCACCTGGAAGGCCCTGACGGCCTGACGCGGTCTTCGTCACGTCCCCGACGCCGACGTGATCACCGCTGTTCACTCTAGAGTGTTCCCCCGTGAGTGATTTGTCAGCGTTGTCCTCTGTGCCTCCCGCAGGCGTCTCCGGCCTGCACCGGGACGCGGTGCTGAAGTTCTTCTACGGACCCATGGACTGCGGAAAGTCCACCCTGGCCCTGCAGACGAACTACAACCACGCCCGCCAGGGCCGCAAGGGAAGGGTGCTCACCAAGCACGACCGCTCGGGCGGGCCGCGCGTCACCAGCCGGATAGGGCTGGGCGGCGAGGCCCTGGAGGTCGACGACGACCTCGACATCGACGCCCTGGTCCGCGGGCAGGCCCCCCGCCTGGACTACCTGATCTGCGACGAGGCCCAGTTCTACACCGTCCGCCAGATCGAGCAGCTCGCCGATCTCGTCGACGACTGCGACATCGACGTGTACGCCTTCGGTCTCGCCTCGGACTTCAAGTCCGAGCTGTTCCCGGCCACCCGGCGGCTGTTCGAGCTGGCCGACGAGGTCTGCCGGCTCCAGGTCGAGGTGCTGTGCTGGTGCGGGCGGCCCGGCCAGCTCAACGCCCGCACCACGGGCGGCGAGCTGCTGCGGGCCGGCGAGCAGGTCGTGATAGCGGACACCGACGAGGCGCCGGTCCGCTACCAGGTGCTCTGCCGCCGCCACTACCGCGCGGGCGACCTCGGCGCCAAGGCCCCCCGCTTCTAGGCCGTCAGACGCGGCCCAGGAAGGCCAGCAGCCGCTCCAGCGGCCAGGTGTTGATCACGTCTTCGGTGGTCAGCCAGGCCCGCTGTGCGATCCCCACGCCGAACCCGAGATTGTCCAGATGGGGGACGGCGTGGGCGTCGGAGTCGATCGAGAACTTGACGCCGTGGTGCTTGGCCAGCCGCACCAGATCCGACGGCAGGTCGGCGCGGTCGGGGAAGGAGTCGATCTCCATCGCGGTGCCGGTGCGCGCCGCGGCCTTGAACACCTCGGCCCAGTCGGCGTCGACCATCGGCCGTTTGCCGATCTTGCGGGTGGTGGGATGGCCGATGATCTGCACGCCGGGGTTCTCGCAGGCCGTGATGAACCGGCGGGTCATGTCAGCCCTGGACTGGGTGAAGTGAGAGTGGACGCTCGCCACCCGGACGTCGAACCCCTCCAGGATCTCGACCGGCCAGTCGACGGAGCCGTCCGGCGCGATGTTGAGCTCGGTGCCGTGCAGCAGCCGCATCCCCGGATGGTCGCGCTGCAACGCCTCGACCTGGGCGCGCTGCTCCAGAGCCTTCTCCAGCGTCATCCGCTGCATGGTCAGGTCGGGGGCGTGGTCGGTGATCGCGTAGTAGGAGTAGCCGCGCGCCGCCGCCGCGGCGACCATGTCCGCCAGGGAGGCGATGCCGTCGGTCAGATCGGTGTGGGTGTGCAGATCGCCCTTGATGTCGGGCAGCCGGACCAGCTCGGGCAGCTCGCCCTTGAGCGCCGCCGCCACCTCGCCGCCGTCCTCGCGCAGCGGCGGCGGCACCCACTGCATCCCCAGCGCCGCGTAGATCTCCTCCTCCGTCGCCGCCGCGATGACCTTCTCGCCGTCGAACAGGCCGTACTCGCTGAGCTTCCAGCCCTTCTTGACGGCCATCTCGCGGATCGCGACGTTGTGCTCCTTGCTGCCGGTGAAGTAGATCAGCGCCGCACCCCAGGACCCGGCCGGCACCACCCGCAGGTCCACCTGGACGCCCCGGTCGGTCTGGACCGAGGTCTTCTTCTCGCCGGTCGCGATCACCTCGGTGACGTACGGCTGCGCCTTGAACACCTCCATCAGCTCGGGTGAGCCGACGGCCAGCACGTCGATGTCGCCGACCGTCTCCCGGAAGCGGCGCAGCGAACCGGCGTAGGCGATCCGCTCCTCGGCCCCCGGCAGCGACGCGATCACCTGCTCGGCCAGGCTCAGCGCGACACCCAGATGCACCCGCCCGCGCGACGCCTGGAGCTGCTCGACCCCCTTCAGCAGGTTGTCGAGGGTCTTCGGGCCGAGCCCGCGCACACCTTCGAGCCGGCCCGCGGTGATCGCCGCGGCCAGCGCCTCGGGGGAGTCGATCCCGTGGTCCTCGTAGAGCAGGAGGGCGGTCTTCGGGCCCAGCGAGGGGATCTTGGTGAGTTTTCTGACGCCGTCGGGCACCTTCGCGCGGAGCGCGTCGAGCTGGCGGAAGCTGCCCCGCTCCAGATACTCCTCGATCTTCTTGGCGATGGCCTCGCCGACGCCCGGCACGTCGCGGACGTTCACCTGCCGCAGATCGTGCGGGTAGCCCGCGATGGCCTTGACGGCCTTCTGGTAGCTGCGCACCCGGAAGGCATCGCCCCCGGTCAGTGCGAACAGCTCGGCGTACTCGTTGAGCGCCTCTGCGGCCTCGTCGTTCACCCGTGCCATGGTCCAAGACTACGGGCGGGGTCCGACAGTCCACCGGTCGCCGGTCCGCCGGTCGTGCCGGACGCGCCGTTCGAACAGATGTTTGATAAGGTGGGGCGCATGATGTTCCAGGGATCACTGCTGGGCGGCGCCGACTCCGTCGAACTGGGGCCGCTCGGCTGCGCCGTGCGCCGCACCGAGCTGTCGCGCGGCGCGTGGGTGGATCTGTGCCCCGGCTGGGTGGCGGGCGCCGATCCGCTGTTCGAGCGGCTGGTCGAAGGGGTCCCCTGGCACGCCGAGCAGCGCACCATGTACGAGCGCGTCGTGGACGTGCCGCGCCTCACCAAGTTCTACCGGCGGAACGAGGCGCTGCCGGACGAGGATCTGGTGGCCATGCGCGACGCGCTGTCCGCCCACTACCGTCCCGAACTGGGCGAACCGTTCGCGACGGCCGGGATGTGCCTGTACCGCGACGGCCGCGACAGCGTCGCCTGGCACGGCGACACCATCGGCCGCGGCAGGTCGGAGGACATCATGGTCGCCATCGTCTCGCTCGGCTCGCCCCGCGCCCTCCTGCTGCGCCCGCGCGGCGGCGGCGGCGCGCTGCGGTTCGAGATCGGCCACGGCGACCTGCTGGTGATGGGCGGCTCCTGCCAGCGCACCTGGGAACACGCCGTCCCGAAATCGGCCCGCGCCACCGGGCCGCGGATCAGCGTGCAGTTCCGCCCGCGGAACGTCCGCTGACCCGCGCCGCTATCGTGGGGCGGCCGATCAACTGAGGAGAGCGCGATGAGCCTGGTGGACGTGGTGGTCGAGGGCGGGATCGCCCGGGTCACGCTGAACGACGCGGAACGCAGGAACATCCTGTCGGGCGAGCTCGTCCGGGAGCTGCTGGCCGCATTCGACGTCGTCGAGGCCGATCCGGAAGCGCGCGCGGTGGTCGTCACCGGCGCCGGGCCGGCGTTTTGCGCGGGCGCCGACCTCGAGGATCTGCGGGCGGCGACCAAGGGCGACAGCGCGGGCGTCGAACTGGTCTACGAGGGGTTCCTGCGGGTGGCGCGGTCGCCGCTGCCGACGATCGCCGCGGTGAACGGGCCCGCCGTGGGCGCGGGCTTCAATCTGGCGCTGGCCTGCGACGTCCGGATCATCGCGGAGTCCGCGTGGTTCGACACCAGGTTTCTGAAGATCGGGATCCATCCGGGCGGCGGCCACACCTGGATGCTCCAGCGGCTCGTCGGCCCGGAGCGGGCCGCGGCGATGGTGCTGTTCGGCGAGCGGCTGAAGGGCGCCGAGGCCGTCGCGGCCGGGCTGAAGCA
>NZ_BAAGZI010000427.1:0-4746 GCF_054778695.1 Actinocorallia lasiicapitis | reverse complement strand
CGGGACGGCCTCCGGCGGGGCGGTGCTCTCGGCCAGCGTGCCCGAGGCGTGCCGGATCCACGCGGAACCCACCTGCGAGACGACGCTGACCGGACGGCGTCCGGCGTCGTCGGCGGCGCCGACCAGCACGCGGAGCCGCACCCCGCCGTGGTCGGGGAGCACCAGCGGCGCCTGGAGGGTGAGTTCTTCGATCCGGCCGCAGCCGACCTCGTCGCCGGCGCGCAGCGCGAGCTCGACGAAGGCGGTGCCGGGCAGCAGCACCGAGCCCAGGACGCTGTGGTCGGCCAGCCACGGCTGGTCGTCCACCGACAGCAGGCCGGTGAGGACCACACCGTCGTCGTCGGGGAGCGTGACCAGCGCGCCGAGCAGCGGATGATCGGCCGCGATCAGTCCCGCCGCCGTCACGTCAGAGGACGCCGGCCGCAAGCTCCGCCAGTAGCGCTGACGCTGGAAGGCGTAGGTGGGCAGGTCGACGCGGCGGGCGGCACGGCCCGCGTACACCGCGTCCCAGTCCGGGCGCACGCCCCGGGTGTACAGCAGGCCGACAGCCTCGAGCAGCGCCCTCGGCTCCGGCCTGTCGCGGCGGAGCACCGGCACGGCGACCGTGCTCTCCGAGCGGAGGTTCCGCTGGGCGAGTCCGGTGAGGATCCCGTCGGGGCCCAGCTCCACGAAGGTGGTCACGCCCTCTTTCTCCAGGTGGCGGATGCCGTCGGCGAACCGGACCGCTTCACGGACGTGCCGCACCCAGTAGTCGGCGCTGGCCACGTCGGCGGCGGCGCCCGTCACGTTCGACACGACCGGCACGTCGGGTTCGGTGTATCCGACGCTCTCGGCGACCGCCCGGAACTCCGCGAGCATCGGCTCCATCAGCGGTGAGTGGAAGGCGTGCGACACCCGCAGCCGGGTGGTCCTGCGGCCTTCGCCGGTGAAGTGGTCCGCGATCGCGGTGACGGCGGCGTCCTCGCCGGAGACCACCACGGCGTCGGGGCCGTTGACGGCCGCGATCCCGACGTCACCGGTCAGCAGTGGGAGCACCTCGTCCTCGGTCGCCTGGAGCGCGACCATGACGCCGCCGGGCGGCAGCGCCTGCATGAGACGGCCGCGCGCGGCCACCAGCCGGGCGGCGTCGGCCAGCGAGAACACCCCGGCGACGTGCGCCGCCGCGATCTCGCCGATCGAGTGCCCGGCCAGAAAATCGGGATTAATCCCCCAGGACGTGACGAGCCGGAACAGCGCCACCTCGACGGCGAACAGCGCCGCCTGGGTGTGGGCCGTCTGGTTCAGGGCGTCCTCGTCGCCCCAGGCCACCTCCCGCACCGGCCGGTCCAGATGGACGTCCAGCGCGGCACAGGCCGTGTCGAAGGCTTCGGCGAACACCGGATGGGCCGCGTGGAGTTCCCTGCCCATCCCGACTCGTTGGCTGCCCTGGCCGGAGAACAGGAACGCGGTGAGGCCGACCCCGGGCCTGACCCTGCCCCGCACCTGTCCGGCCGGTGAGTCACCTGCGGCGAGCGCGACGAGACCGGCCAGGAGTTCGGCACGGTCGGCGCCGACCACGGCGGCGCGGTGGTCGAGGGCGGCCCGTCCGGCCGCCAGCGACAAGCCCACCTCAGCCGGACGCAGTTCGGGGTGCTCCACGACGAACGCGTGCAGTCTCCCGGCCTGGGCGGAAAGAGCCTCGGCCGTCTTGCCCGCGATCGGCCAGAGCACGGGGCCGCCGGGGTCCGCGCCGACGTCCTGCGGCTCCGTGACGGGCGGCTGCTCGATGATGACGTGCGCGTTGGTCCCGCTGACGCCGAACGACGACACCCCCGCCCGGCGCGGACGGCCGGTCTCCGGCCACTCCCGCGCCTCGGTCAGCAGCCGGATCTCCCCCGCCGTCCAGTCGACCTGCGCGGTCGGCTCGTCGACGTGCAGGGTCTTCGGCAGCACCCCGTGCCGGATCGCCTCGACCATCTTGATGATCCCCGCGACCCCGGCGGCGGCCTGCGTGTGCCCCAGGTTCGACTTGATCGACCCCAGCCACAGCGGCCGCTCCCGGCCCTGACCGTAGGTCGCCAGCAGCGCCTGCGCCTCGATCGGATCCCCCAGTGCGGTGCCCGTGCCGTGGCCCTCGACGGCGTCCACGTCGGCGGCGGTCAGCCGGGCGTTGGCGAGGGCCTGCCGGATCACCCGCCGCTGGGACGGGCCGTTCGGCGCGGTCAGGCCGTTGGACGCGCCGTCCTGGTTGACGGCCGAGCCGCTGACGACCGCGAGGATCGGACGGCCGTCGCGTTCGGCGTCGGCGAGCCGTTCCAGCAGCAGCATCCCGGCGCCCTCGCTCCAGCCGGTGCCGTCGGCGGCGGCGGCGAACGACCGGCACCGGCCGTCCGGCGACAGCCCGCGCTGCTCACTGAACTCGACATAGGTGTCGGGCGTCGCCATCACCGACACCCCGCCCGCCAGCGCCAAGGCGCAGTCACCCGACCGCAGCGCCTGGACCGCCCAGTGCAGCGCGACCAGCGACGACGAGCACGCGGTGTCCACGGTGACCGCGGGGCCCTCGAGGCCGAGCGTGTAGGCGACCCGGCCGGAGACCAGGCTGCCGTCGCTGGAGGTGAGGCCGTAATCGTGGTACATCGCACCGGCGAACACCCCGGTGCGGCTGCCGCGCAGGGCCAGCGGGTCGAGACCGGCCCGCTCGAGGGCCTCCCAGGAGATCTCCAGCAGCAGCCGCTGCTGCGGATCCATCGCGAGGGCCTCACGCGGGCTGATCCCGAACAGTTCGGGGTCGAAGTCGCCCGCGTCGTGCAGGAACGCGCCCCGGCGCACATAACTCTTGCCCGGTTTGCCGGGTTCGGGGTCGTACAGGCCGTCAAGGTCCCAGCCGCGGTCGGCCGGGAACGCCGAGGTGGCGTCCACTCCCCCGGCCACCAGCTCCCACAACTCCTGCGGCGTCCGGGCCCCGCCGGGGTAGCGGCACGCCATCCCGACGATCGCGATCGGCGCGGACGTCACCGCCGCGAGCCTGCTGTTCCGCTGCCGCAGACGCTCGTTCTCCACCAGGGAGTTGCGCAGCGCCTCGACCACCTGCTCGACGGATGCCTCCATGCCGTTCCTCACCCTTCCGTCGCCGTGGTGTCCAGGCCGCCCAGGAAATCCAGCATGATCTTGCTGAACCGTTCGGGCTCCTCCAGATGCGGGGCGTGGCTGGAGTCCTCGAAGATCTCCCAGCGGGCGCCCGGGATCAGGTCGTGGTAGGGCCGGACCGTTTTCGGCGTCGCCTCGTCGTGCCGGCCCGACAGCACCAGCGTGGGGACGTCGATGTCGGGCAGGACCCCGGTCACCGACCAGTCCTTCAGGGTTCCGATGACGTGGAACTCGCTGGGCCCGTTCATGGCGTGGTAGACGGTCGGGTCGTTCGACGTCTCCATCAGGGTCGCCACGTACTCCTGCGGCCAGGGGTCGAGCCGGCAGACGTGCTTGTCGTAGAAGACCATCATCGCGGTCCGGTACTCGTCGCTGCCGGTGGTGCCGGCCGCCTCGTGCCGCAGCAGCGTGTCGTTCACCCCGGGCGGGAGCTGCGCGCGCAGCACGTCCATCTCCTCCAGCCACAGCCGGTAGGACGCGGGGGCGTTCGCGACGACCAGGCCGCGCAGCCCGGCCGGACGGTCCGCCGCGTGCCGGGCCGCCAACATGCCGCCCCAGGACTGGCCGAACAGCACGTAGTCGTCGGCGATGCCGAGCCGTTCCAGCAGGTTGTCGAGCTCCTCGAGGAACAGCCGGACCGTCCAGAAGTCCGCGCCGCGCCCTGGCAGGTGGGTGGAGCCTCCGTTGCCGAGCTGGTCGTAGTGGACGACGGGCCAGCCGTGGTCGGCGAACGACGCCAGCCCGACCAGGTAGTCGTGGGTGGCTCCGGGGCCGCCGTGCACGGTGACGAGCGCCGGGCGCCCCTGGTGGAGTTCCCCGGTGACCCGGTACCAGGTGCTGTGTTCGCGGAAGGGGACCGTCCCCTTCGCGGTGGGCGTCAATGCCATTCTCGGGACCACCTGACTCGGCTCGCTTCCACTCGGTCGTCGGGATCTGCGGGCGGCGTCATGTGAGGGATCCGAGCCATTCCTCGATGATCGCCGCGGTGGTGGGCGCGTCCTGCTCGCCCAGGGTGAAGTGGCTGCCCGGCGCGGTCCGCAGGGTGTGGGCGGGGTCCCAGGGGCTGGGCCTGGTGTCGCCGGAACCGCCGGGCAGGACGATGAAGGGATCCTCGGCGCGGACGAACAGGACCGGCGCCCGCAGGGCGACCGGTGTGAAACCGGTCAGCAGGGTGACGTAGTGACTCATCCCCGACAGCCGGGCGCCGTCGAACCGGCCGTAGGTCGTCTCCTGGCCGAGCAGCGCCACGATGAGCTGTTCGAGCCCGGCGCCCATGGCCTCGTCGCCGGTCCGGTAGGTGTCCATCAGGATGACGCCTGCGGGGCCGGTGTCCGGTGACCGCTCCAGCCGGGCGGCCGTCAGATGGGCGAGGAGCCCGCCTGAGGAGTGGCCGAGCAGGAGGTACGGTTCGCCTTCCGCGGCCTCCAGGACGCTGTGGGCCAGCACGTCGGCGATGGTGGTCAGGGAGTCGGGCACCGGTTCGCCGCGGGTGAAGCCGGGCAGGGACAACGCCGCGACCTGGCGGACGCCGCGGAACTGGGCGGCGAGCCTGGCGTGCTGGTGGACGCCGCCGCCCGCCATGGGGGTGGCGAGGCAGAGGAGGCGGGGCCGCGCGGG
>NZ_BAAGZI010000426.1:0-4750 GCF_054778695.1 Actinocorallia lasiicapitis | reverse complement strand
GAGCGGGACGTTGACGAGGAACGCCCACCGCCACCCGGCCAGCCCCAGCAGCTCCGCCCGGTCGGCGAACAGCCCGCCGATCGGCGGGCCGAGAAGCGTCGCCAGCGCGAAGACGGTCAGGAACCGTGCCCCGTAGCGGGGACGTTCGCGGGCCGGCACCAGGTCGGCGAGCAGCACCGAGATCAGCGCCAGCATCCCGCCCGCCCCGAGGCCCTGCACGGCCCGGCACACCGCGAGCCACGGCAGCGAACCGGCCGCCGAGCACAGCGCCGAGCCCGCGACGAACAGGGCGAGCGCCGCCAGGAACGGGTTCTTCCGCCCGAACTGGTCGGACAGTCCGCCGAACAGGGGCCCCGCGACGGTCGAGGAGATCAGGAACGCCGTCGTGATCCAGCCCTGCCCGGCCGGGTCGTCCAGCAGCAGCCCGATCCGCACCCCCGCCGCCGCGACGATCGTGTGGTCGAGTCCCGCCACGAAGGCGACCACCAGCAGGGCGATGACACAACCACGGGTGGACATCGTGCCATTGAAGGTCCAGGTGATCGGGGAATCAAACAACCATCGACCGTTCCCGCACAACCTAAGGTTGTATGGATTGTACGCTGCGCGGATGAACCTGGAAGCCGTACGGGCGGTCGTGCTGGTGGCGGAGGAAGGGCAGTTCCAGGCCGCCGCGGCCCGGCTGGGGATCAGCCAGCAGGCCGTGTCGAAGCGGATCGCCGGACTGGAATCCCTCCTCGGCGCCGCCCTGTTCGACCGGGTCGCCTCGGGCGCCGTCCTCACGCTCGACGGCCGCACCTTCCTCCCGCACGCGCAGGCCGTCCTGAAAGCGGCGGAAGCCGCCATCGCCTCGGTCCGCCCGGAGTGCCGCCCGCTGCGGGTGGACGTCATCGGCCGCAGGACCGCCGCGGCCGCGCTCCTGCGGGGCTTCCACGAGCACGCCGCCGACCAGCCCGTGGAGATGCTGACCCTGCCCGGCGCCCCGTACACCGTCCACGCACTCCTCGACGGCCGGATCGACGCCGCCTTCGCCTATCTGCCCGCCCCGCCGGACCCCGGGCTCCGCCACACCTTCGCCCGCTTCGAACCGCTCGAACTCGTTGTCGGCGCCCACCACCCGCTGGCCTCGGCGGGAACCGTCCGACCGGCCGATCTGGCGGGCCACCGCATCTGGATCCCCGGCATAGTCCCCGGCACCGAATGGGCCGCCTACTACCTCGAGATGGCCGCCGCGTTCGGGCTGGACATCGACGGCGACGGCCCCAACTTCGGCGTCGAGGCGCTGCTCGACACCGTCGCGGAGTCGCCCGCCACCGCGACGCTCATGGGCCGTCATCTCCGCCTGCCCTGGCCCGCGGAGGCAGGGCTGCGCCGGATCCCGTTCGCCGACCCGCTCCCGGTCTACCCCTGGTCCCTGCTCTGGCCCGAAAGCTCACACCATCCGGGCCTGCCCCGCCTGATCGACCATGTACGGGCCGGGTTCGACCCGGGGACGGTGCCGCTCTGGCTCCCGGCCCACACCCGCCGGGGATTTCAGGCCGCCCGGCCCGGCGAACGGTAAGCGTTCGGATCTTCACGGCACGGCCGTAGGCGTGTCCCGGGTTGCCCCCTTATGCTCAGGCAAGTGAGTACTTTGGGGCAGGAACTCGTCGTCCGCGCAGAAAAGCACGGCGAGCGGAGCGCGCTGATCTTCGAGGACCACGTGGTCTCCTACCGGGAGTTCGCCGAGCTGGCCGCCCGGGTGGCGGGCGAGCTGCGGCGGCGCGGTCTCGAGCCGGGCGACCGGGTGGCGGTCATGCTGCCCAACGTGCCGGCGTTCGCGATCGTCTTCTACGGGGTGCAGCTCGCGGGCGGCGTCGCCGTGCCGATCAACCCGCTCTGCAAGGAGCGCGAGGTCGGGCACTATGTCCGCGACTGCTCGGCCCGGTTCCTGGTCGTCGGCGACCACCAGGCGACCGAGGAGACCAGGTTCGGCGCGCGGGTGCTCGGCGTCGACGCCGTCGCGTCCCAGCTCACCGGGGGAGCGCCCGCCGCGCCGGTCGCCCGGGCCGCCGACGACGTCGCGGTGATCATCTACACGGCGGGGATGACCGGGGTGTCGCGCGGGGCGCAGCTCACCCACGCCAACATCGGCTCCAACGCGGCGGCGGTCGCGGCCGAGCTGCTGGCCCTGACGGCCGACGACACCGTGCTCGGCTGCCTGCCGTTCTTCCACGCCTTCGGGCTGACCTGCACGCTCGTGGCGTCCGTGCACAGCGGCGCGGCCCTCGTGCTGGTCCCGCGGTTCACGCCTGGCAAGGCGCTCGAGCTGATGCGCGCCCACCGCGTCACGGTCCTGCTGGCGGTGCCGACGATGCTCGCCGGGCTGCTCGCCTCCGACGACGGCACCGGCCTGCCCGACCTGCGGACCTGCGTGTCGGGCGGCTCCTCGCTCCCGGTCGAGCTGCTGGAGGAGTTCGAGAAGGTCTTCGGCCGTCCCGTGTACGAGGGGTACGGCCTGTCGGAGACCTCTCCGGTCGCGTCGTTCAACCATCCGGCGCTGGGCCGCAAGGCCGGCTCGATCGGCACCCCGGTCCCCGGCGTCGAGATGGACCTCGTCGACGGCGAGATCGTCATCCGCGGAGCGAACCTGATGAAGGGCTACTGGCGGGCCGAGGAGGCCACCGCCCAGGTGATCAGGGACGGCTGGCTGTACACCGGCGACCTCGCCCACCGCGACGCCGACGGCTACTACTTCATCACCGGACGCAGCAAGGACCTCGTGATCAGGGGCGGGCTCAATGTCTACCCCGGCGAGATCGAGACGGTCCTGCTGGAGCACCCGGACGTCGCGGAGGCCGCCGTCCACGCCGTCCCCGATCCGGTGCTCGGCGAGGAGGTGGCCGCCGCCGTCGTCCTCAGACCGGGCGCGGCCGCGACCGCGGACGAGCTGAGGGCGTTCGTCCGCGGCCAGGTGGCCCCGTACAAGTACCCGAGGACGGTCCGGCTCGCCGACGCCCTGCCGAAGGGTCCCGACGGCCGGATCGACCGCTCCGCCCTGCGCGGCTAGGCCGTCACCGGCAGCCGGACCGGCCGGTACATGAGCGCGTCCTGAGTCCACTCCAGGGTGGCCGGATCCACGGTGAGCCGCAGGTCCGGCAGCCGGGTGACGACCGCGCGGATCGACTCCTGGAGCTCCAGCCGCGCCAGGTTCGCGCCGAGGCAGTAGTGGGGCCCGTGCCCGAACCCCAGATGCGGGGGCTGGTCGGGATCGGTGAACCGGCGGATGTCGAACCGGTCGGGCGCGTCGTAGGCGGCCGGGTCGTGGTTGGCGGCGTACTCGTTGGGCAGCAGCACGGTCCCCGCCGGGACCGTGCCCGACGGCAGCGCCATGTCGGTGGCGGCCAGCCGGAACAGCCCGTTGCCTGGGCCCTCGGACCGCATGATCTCCTCGACGGCCGGTGCGATCAGCCCGGGATCGTCGCGGACGGCCGCGAACTGCTCGGGATGGAGCAGCAGCCGGAAGATCCCGCGGGAGATCATCGCGGCGGTGGTCTCGTGACCGGCGAGGATCAGGGTGAAGACCATGTTGACCAGTTCGCCCTCCGACAGCCTGTCGTCGGCGTCACGGGCCTGGATCATGGCGTCGATGAGGTCGTCGCCCGGTTCCGCGCGGTGCGCGGCGACCAGCTCCGCCGCGTACCCCATGAACGCGGCGTATCCCTCACCCCTGGCCTCGGCGGACGCGTTCGTGGTCGACATGAACATCTCGGTCCAGCCGCGGAACTCCTCGAACCGGTCGGCGGGCACCCCGAGCACCGCGCAGATCACCCGGGCGGGCAGCGGGACGGCGAACTCGGACACCAGATCGAAGGAGGAGTCGAGCCCGTCGATGAGCTCGTCGGCGATCTCGGCGGTCCTGGGCCGCCACTTCGCCACGGCCCGCGGGGTGAACGCGCCCTGCAGGATCCGCCGGAACCGGGTGTGGTCGGCTCCGTCCTGGTTGATCAGCGCGGTGGGGTCGTCGTCGACGGACATGCCGCTGACCATGCGCGGCAGGCCCGGCGCGCGCAGGTTCCGGCTGGCGGCGGGAGAGACCAGCGCGGCCCGCACGTCGTCGTAGCGGACGAGCATCGGCACCCGGTCGCCGCTCGGCATGGTCGCCTCCTCCAGCGGCGCCTCCGCGTGCCGCCGTGCCAGCTCGGGCGAGGCGCCCCCGAGCTCTCCAGGTGGAAGGTCCTTCCACGGCCACTCGCTGTCAGGTCCGTCGCTCACGCGCGCTCCCCTCGAAGTCCGGCTCCCGGAACGTAACTTCGTGTAAGCGGTCGGTCAACGCCCGGAACGGGACACTGGCGCTAGCGGAAGGCGCGCCGGTAAGCCGCGGGGGTCGTGTGGAGCGCGTTGTGGAAGCGGCGGCGCAGATTGACCGCCGACGACAGGCCGACGCGCTGCGCGATGGTCTCGACCGGCAGATCGGTCTCCTCCAGCAGGGCGCGGGTGGTGGCGATCCTGCGGTCGAGCAGCCAGCGGCCGGGGGAGACGCCGAGCTGTTCGGTGAAGTACCGGTTGAGCGTGCGCGGCGAGACTCCGGAGTGGGCCGCGATGTCCTCGACGGTCAGCGGCTGGTCCAGCCGTGCGGTGATCCACTCCAGCAGCGGGGCCAGCGAGTCGGGGACGGGCCCGCTGGTCGGCAGTTCGGGGAACTGGCGCGAACCGCCCTCGCGCGGCGGCGCGGCCCCGACCTGGCGGCCGATCCGCGCCTCGACCGTCC
>NZ_BAAGZI010000425.1:0-4780 GCF_054778695.1 Actinocorallia lasiicapitis | reverse complement strand
TGCCGCCGGGCCCCGCGCACAGGTCGAGCCAGAGCCCGTCGTCCCCTTCGACCGGCGCTTCGGCCAGGGCGAGGGCGACGAGCTGGCTGCCCTCGTCCTGCACTCCGGCGTGGCCGTTGCGGACCAGCGACAGCTCGCCCGGGTCGCCTTCGGGCAGGTAGGCGGCGTACGGCGAGTAGGCGGCGGGGCCCGCGCCGAGGGCCAGCAGGTCCTCGACCGTCGAACGTCCGGGCCGCGCGACCAGGGTGACGCCGGGACGCTCGTTGTCGGCGGCGAGCAGGTCCTCGATCTCGTCGGGGCCGACGGCGTCGCGGAGCGCCGAGACGATCCAGCGCGGATGGCTGTGGGTGATCGACAGCCGGCCCAGCTCGTCGTCGGTGGGCGCGATGATCACCAGCCAGCTCGGCAGATCCCGGCTCGCGACCTTCCGCAGCACCGCGTTGGCGAACTTCGACTGCCCGGGGCCCGCCACCGAACGCACCAGATCGACGGTCGTGGAGACCGCCGCGTGCGACGGGATCCGGGTGCGCAGCAACTGGTGGGTGCCAAGGCGCAGCAGGTCGCGCAGCGGCGGGTCGATCTTCTCGACCGGGCGGTCGCTGCACAGGTTCAGGATCGCGTCGTAGGTGCCGAGCCCGCGCAGCGTGCCGTAGGTGAGCTCGGTCGCCAGGGCGGCGTCACGGCCCGACATCCCCTTGTCGCGGAGCATCCGCGGCAGCAGCAGGTTCGCGTAGGCGTCCCTGGAGTCGACGGCGCGCAGCACGTCATAGGCGACACGGCGCACCGCGTCGCCCGGCGGGCGGCGCTGCGCCTGCCGTGCGGGCCTGCGGTTGTCCTGCTGCCCCCGGTTGCGGTGCGCGCTCGCGCGACGCCGGTTCTCAGCCATCACATTCGATCCTCAAAGCACGCCCCCGGGCGCGCATAGCCGTACGGGTCAGTGGAAGCGGTCTTCGGGGGTGAGGTGCAGGCCCCGGAACCAGTCGACGGCGGGCATCCGCTTCTTGCCCTGCGGCTGGACCTCGGTGAGGGCGACCGGGTGGGTGGCGGTGCCGACCAGCACCTCCGTCTTGGACGGCTTGAGCTCGCCGGGGGCGAGCGGACCGCCGCCGGCCGCGGGCCTGACCGGGCCCAGCTTGACCCGGTCGCCGCGGAAAGTCGTCCAGGGGCCGGGCGCGGGCGTGCAGGCGCGGCAGAGCCGGTCCACGCGCATCGCGGGCGCCGCCCAGTCGACGCGCGCGTCCTCGGGGGTCAGCTTCGCGGCGTGCGAGACGCCGTCGTCGGACTGCGGGACGGGCGTCAGCAGCCCCAGCTCCAGCCCGTTCATGGTGTCGAGCAGCAGGTTCGCCCCGGCGTACGACAGGCGCTCCAAGAGGGCGCCGCTGGTGTCGTCGGGGCGGATCGGCTCGGTGAGATGGCCGAAGACGGGCCCGGTGTCCAGGCCCTCCTCGATCAGGAAGGTCATCGCGCCGGTGAAGTCGTCGCCCGCCAGGACGGCGCGCTGCACCGGGGCCGCGCCCCGCCAGGCGGGCAGCAGCGAGAAGTGCAGGTTGACCCAGCCGAGCCGCGGGACGTCGAGCGCGGCCTTCCGCAGGATCGCGCCGTAGGCGACGACCGGGCAGCAGTCCGGGCCGATCTCGGTGAGCCTGGCCAGGAACTCCGGATCCGACGCCTTGACGGGCTTGAGCACCTCGATCCCGTGCTCCTCGGCCAGCTCGGCGACCGGGCTGGCCACCAGCCTGCGGCCGCGGCCCGCCGGGGCGTCCGGCCGGGTGATCACCGCGGCGATCTCGTGATCGCTGTCGATGAGCGCCTTCAGCGGCGGGACCGCCACCTCCGGCGTGCCGGCGAAGACCAGCCGCATCAGATCGCCCGCCCGAAGGTCCGGTGCGGCGAGTCCTTGACGACGGGCGCCTGGTCGCCGAACCACTCGGCCTCCCGGATCGCCTTCATGGCCAGCTTGCGCTGCTCGGGGTCCATCCGGTCGATGAACAGGATGCCGTCGAGGTGATCGGTCTCATGCTGGACACAGCGCGCCAGCAGCTCGGTGCCCTCGACGGTGATCGGCTCGCCGTGCATGTTGAAGCCCTTGGCGACCACGCCGTAGGACCGCTTGGTCGGGAAGGCGAGGCCGGGCAGCGACAGGCAGCCCTCGTCGCCGTCCTGCTGCTCCTCGGTCAGGTCGAGCGACGGGTTCACCAGGTGGCCGAGCCGGTCGTCCACGTAGTACGTGAACACGCGGAGCCCCACCCCGAGCTGCGGGGCGGCCAGCCCCGCGCCCGGCGCGTCGATCATGGTGTCGGTGAGGTCCTTCACGAGCTGACGCAGCTCTCTGTCGAAGTCCGTGACCGGCTCGGCAGCGGTGCGCAGCACGGGATCGCCGAAAAGGCGGATCGGCTTGACGGCCAACGAAGGCTCCTCATCTTCCAAGGTTCTGCGGATCGCTCCCCAGTCTAAATCGCCGGTTCACGAGGCCGGACCCGCGCCGATCAGCGGGAGCGCACCTTGAAGGCCGTCTTGCGGGCCAGCTTGGCCAGCGCCTTGTCGTGGTGGTGATCGCCGATCGCCTCCAGGACGTCGGCCACGTCGGGGTGCTCGAGCCGCCAGATGTCCTCGATCAGCTCGTGCAGGTCGTCGGGGTCGTCGGTCTCGGCGAACGCCAGATGCATGGCGTCGTGCGGGCCGACGGTCTCGATCAGCCCGGCGACGGTGTCGACGAACATCCACTGCAGATCGGCCTGCGACGACTCGATCTTGTCGTCGCCGTGGCCGGAGAGCCAGATGATCGCGTACGGGCGGGTCTGCGGGGCGTCCAGCGCGGCCCTGACGGTGGCCTCGGCCTCCTGGCCGACGCTCTGCAGCACCACGGCAGCGAGGTTCCGGGGCCCGGCCCGCTCGGTCAGCATGACCGCCAGCAGGTCGGCGGCCGCCTCCTCGGCGGTCCGCCGGGCCAGCCAGAGGCCGATCTCCTCCTCCGCGGTGTCCTCGCGGTGGACGGCGAGGCCCGCGACCAGGTCGGCGGCCGAACCCTCGGCCAGATCGCCGATCAGCGGGGCGGTGTAGCCGTCGGCCTGGAGCAGCTCACGGACCGCGAACACGCCCAGCGGGGTGAGCGCGGCACGGCCTGCGCCCTCCTCGGTCTCGGCCAGCTCGACGGTCCCGGCGAGGGTCGCCTCGTCCAGCGGCAGGACCCCGGCCAGCTCGATCACGCCCCAGCGGGCCAGGTCGTCCAGCTCCAGGCGGAGGGCGAGGGGGACGGCCTCGGCCATGATGTTGGCGTCGGTGATGTCGTAGCCCTGCTGGATGTGGTCGATCAGGCCGACGACCAGCTCGCCGATCGCGGTCGCGCCGCCGTGCTCGTACAGGTGCAGCAGGACGCCGGGCAGCTCGCCCTGGACGACCTCGCCGGGGCTGAGGGACTCGCCCTCCTCGTAGGTGTGGGTGACCACGGCGTCCAGCAGGCCGACGACCAGCTCCAGGGCCTGCTCGTCATCCTGCGGACGGGTGCCGGGAGCGGCCGACTCGCCCTCCACGGTGATCAGCCCGGTCTGGACGACGGCGTCCCACAGGCGTTCGATCTCGGGCTGGAAGCCCTCGCTCGCGCGCGGGGTGGGCAGGCCGATCGCCGCGGCGGCCGCCACGGCGTCCTCGGCGCTGAGGCGCTGGTCGTCGAGGGTGCGGGAGCCGACCCAGTCGGCCAGGGCCACGGCGTCGGTGAGCAGCCCCGACGTGCGGGCCGCGGCGGCGAGCTCGGGCAGCGGCGCGAGCCGCACCGGCGGGACGATGTTCTCGCCCGCGAAATGCTGCATGGTCCGCTCCAGCTTCTCCTCCTCGGAGAGCCGCTCGAACTCCTCGACCCACGCGTTGACGGCGGCCTCGTCCTCGAGGTCGACGCCCTCGGCGGCCATCATCCGGCCCAGGAACTCGGCGGCGTCCTCGGCGGTGCCCTCCTGCGCGGCGAGCGCGGCGGCGAACTCGGGGCCGATCGCGGCGAGCAGCGCGGGCAGGTCGGCGATCCGGCCAGCGTCGAGCTGGCCGGTCGCCTCGAAGTAGCGGACGAGCTCACTCGCGATGTCGACG
The DNA here is from genome assembly GCF_054778695.1 of Actinocorallia lasiicapitis. Lineage (NCBI taxonomy): Bacteria > Bacillati > Actinomycetota > Actinomycetes > Streptosporangiales > Thermomonosporaceae > Actinocorallia > Actinocorallia lasiicapitis. The sequence goes on along the minus strand of NZ_BAAGZI010000425.1, from coordinate 703 downwards.
ATGGCGGGCGCGTCGTCGGCGGCGGCCATCACCTCGTCGGGGAAGTCCTCCAGCAGCAGCTCGCGCAGCAGCTCCACGGTCAGCTCGCCGGTCTCGTTGAGATCGGCCAGCTCCACCAGGATGCGCGCCCCGTGCAGATCGGGCTCGCCGCCCTGGGCCCGCGCCCACGCTTCGAACTCTCCGACGGTCGTCTCAACCCACTTCTCAGCCACCCCAGAACCCTAAGGCACCCACCACCTTGATCATGCGAGCCTCAGAGGAGTTCCAGCGGGTCGATCTGGACCCTGACCGGTTCGGGCGCCTTCTTCGCACTCCGTACTCCTTGCGCTTGTTTGAGGGATCGGGCGAGGGGCAGCCCGTGGGCGCGCGGCACCCGGATGAGGGCGCGTTCGGCGCTGTCGCCGACCGGGACGGGACCCAGCACCTCGGCGTCGGCGGGCAGCCCGGCCGCCGCGATCAGATCCTTGATCGCGGCGGGGGTGCCGGTGAGGGACGCCATCCGGACGGACGGCGGGAACGCCAGCTCGGCGCGTTCGGCGAGCTCCCGTTCGGCGAAAGTCACCGGATCCCAGCGGACCACGGCCTGGACGACGGGGCGCGTGCCGTCGGCGACCAGCACCACCTGGCCCTGCGGCCTGACCAGCCCGGCCGCGTTCAGCCAGCGGCGCAGCGCCTCCTCGTTGGCGCGCAGGTCGGCGCGGCC
>NZ_BAAGZI010000424.1:0-4795 GCF_054778695.1 Actinocorallia lasiicapitis | reverse complement strand
CGCACCGCTTCCGCGCCCAAGCCCGGCGACTGGTCTCCTGGGCGGGCGCCACCGCGCCCGCCCCGCCCGCGCCCGCCCGCCGGTGGATCGAGGGTGGGCGCGCAGGGGAGCTCGGGTGACGGGGAGAGGGACGGATGAGCGGGTACCAGGGTCGTGGGCGGCGGGGCTCCAGTGCGGGTCCTGACGGTGAGGAACGCAAGCGGAAGCCCCCCGCCGACCCTGAGGCGGCCGCCCGGGAGCTCTGCCTGCGGCTGCTGACGCTGTCGCCCAAGACCCGGGCCCAGCTCGCCGAAGCGCTGGCCCGTAAGGAGATCCCCGAGGAGGTCGCCGAGAAGGTGCTCAGCCGGTTCTCCGAGGTCGGCCTGATCGACGACGAGGCTTTCGCGCAGTCCTGGGTCCGGTCCCGGCACACCAGCAGGGGGCTGGCCCCCCGGGCCCTGTCCGCCGAGCTCCGGCACCGGGGCGTCGACGACGAGACCATCAAGGAAGCCGTCGCCGAGCTCCATCCCGAAGACCTGGAGTCCGCCGCCCGGCAGCTCGTGGTGCGCAAACTCCGCACCACGGCCGGGCTCGACCCCGACAAACGCACCCGCCGGCTGGTCGCCATGCTCGCCCGCAAGGGCTACTCCCCCGCCCTCGCCTACCAGGTGGTCAAAGAGGCCCTGGCCTCCAGCGGCACCGACCCCGACGAATTCCTCTTCGACGACTAGGCCGCTGCTGAAAAACTCCCATCAGGAGCCCGGATCGCCCCAGCTTGCCGGTGAATGTCAACCGTCACATAGCGGGGAGAGCCGGGCCTGATCTTGCCTTTTTCAGCGGGCTCCTAGCGCGTTCTCGGAGCTCGGTGCTCGCGCCGTGCGGCGGGCGGCAGGTGGCTTTGAAAATACGGTCTCGGGCCGGGGTTCGGGCTGGTCGAGGGGGGTGGGGGCGGATTTTGTCAGTGGGGCGGGGCACCATGGAGGAGTGATCGAGGGGTTCTCCGCGGCTACGCGGGAGTGGTTCTCCGGGGCCTTCCAGGCGCCTACGACGGCGCAGGCCGGGGCCTGGGAGGCGATCTCGCGCGGCGAGAACACGCTCGTGGTGGCGCCGACCGGGTCGGGCAAGACCCTGGCCGCGTTCCTGTGGGCGCTCGACGGGCTCGTGTCGGTCCCGGAGCCGGAGGACCCCAAGCGGCGGTGCCGGGTGCTCTACGTCTCGCCGCTGAAGGCGCTCGCCGTGGACGTCGAACGGAACCTGCGGGCGCCGCTCGCCGGGATCCGGCACGCGGCACGGCGGCTGGGGCTGCCCGAACCCGACGTCCGGGTGGGGATCCGATCGGGTGACACGCCCGCCGACGAGCGGCGCCGGCTCGCCGCGCACCCGCCCGACATCCTGATCACCACGCCCGAGTCGCTGTTCCTGCTGCTCACCTCGCAGGCCCGCGAGTCGCTGCGCGGCGTCGAAACAGTGATCATCGACGAGGTCCACGCGGTCGTCGGCACCAAACGCGGCTCCCATCTGGCCCTGTCGCTGGAGCGGCTCGACGCGCTCCTGGAGCGGCCGGCTCAGCGCGTCGGCCTGTCGGCGACGGTCCGTCCCGTCTCCGAGGTGGCCGCGTTCCTCGGCGGGCCCCGCCCGGCGGTGGTCGTCCAGCCGCCCGCCGACAAGACCTTCGCGCTGAGCATCGTCGTCCCCGTCGAGGACATGTCGGAGATCCCCGCCGCGGGCGAGGATCCGCGCGACCGCTCGATCTGGCCGCACGTCGAGGAACGCGTCCTCGACCTGATCGCCGAGCACCGCTCCACCATCATCTTCGCCAACTCCCGCCGCCTGGCCGAACGCCTCTGCGGCCGCCTCAACGAACTCACCTACGAACGCCTCCACGGCCCCCTGGAGCAGAACCACTCCCCCGCCGCCCTCATGGCCCAGGCCGGCTCCGCCCTCCCCTCCCCCCTCCTGCCCGACCCTTGGCCCCTCGACCCCGATCCCTGGCCCCTCGACCCCTGGGCCAGCCCCGCCCCGTCCGGCGCGGCAACCGCCTCAACCGCGGCGACGTCCAGGCCGTCATCGACCGGGCCCACCCCGGCCGCCACCGGCCCGGCACAAGAGCCCTCCATGCCGGCCACCGAGACGACGGGAGCCGTCGAGGGGGACGGATTGCGGCGGGTGGAGTTCGGGGAGGCGTTCGCGGAGCTGGGGAGGCGTGCTTCGCACGGGGGGAAGGTCGAGGTGGCGCGGGCGCATCACGGGTCGGTCTCGCGTGAGGAGCGGGCCGGGATCGAAGAGGCGTTGAAGGCGGGGCGGTTGCCCGCGGTGGTCGCGACGTCCAGTCTCGAGCTCGGGATCGACATGGGGGCCGTGGACCTGGTCATCCAGGTGGAGTCGCCGCCGTCGGTGGCGAGCGGGCTGCAGCGCGTCGGGCGGGCCGGGCACCAGGTCGGTGCCGTGTCCCGCGGAGTGATCTTCCCTAAGTTCCGGGGCGATCTGGTGCAGACGGCCGTCGTCGCCGAACGGATGCGCGACGGCGAGATCGAGATGCTCCGGTATCCGCGCAACCCGCTGGACGTCCTCGCCCAGCAGATCGTCGCGATGACCGCGATGGACGAATGGGACGTCGAAGAGCTCTTCGCCCTGGTCAAGCGGGCCGCCCCGTACGCGACTCTGCCGCGCAGCGCCTACGAGGCCACCCTCGACATGCTCGCCGGACGGTACCCGTCGGAGGAGTTCGGGGAGCTGCGCCCCCGCATCGTGTGGGACAGGGTGACGGGCGTCCTGCGCGGCCGGCGCGGCGCGCAGCGGCTCGCGGTCCTGAGCGGCGGCACCATCCCCGACCGGGGGCTGTTCGGCGTGTTCCTCGTCGGTGAGAAGGCGTCGCGGGTCGGCGAGCTCGACGAGGAGATGGTGTACGAGTCGCGGGTCGGCGACGTGTTCGTGCTGGGTTCGAGTTCGTGGCGGATCGAGGACATCACCCCCGACCGGGTGCTGGTCTCGCCCGCCCCCGGACGTCCGGGGAAACTGCCGTTCTGGCACGGCGACTCCCCGGGCCGCCCCGCCGAGCTGGGCCGGGCGGTCGGCGCGTTCACCCGCGAGCTCGGCGCCCTCGCTCCCGACAGGGCACGCGACAGGGCGGCGCGCGCGGGGCTCGACCCGTGGGCGGCCGACAACCTGGTCTCCTATCTCGCCGAGCAGAAGGAGGCGACGGGCCGGCTGCCCGACGACCGCACCCTGGTCGTCGAACGGTTCCGTGACGAGCTGGGCGACTGGCGGCTGATCGTCCACTCGCCGTACGGGGCGCTCGTCCACGCGCCGTGGGCGTTGGCGATCGCGGCGCGGCTGCGCGAACGGTACGGGGTCGACGCGCAGGCCATGCACGCCGACGACGGGATCGTGGTGCGCGTCCCCGACACGGACGAGCCGCCGTCGGCGGAGCTCGTGCTGTTCGACCCGGACGAGATCGAGCGGATCGTGGTCGACGAGCTGGGGTCTTCGGCGCTGTTCGCGTCCCGGTTCCGGGAGTGCGCGGCCCGGTCGCTGCTGCTGCCCCGGCACCGTCCCGACCGGCGGATGCCGCTGTGGCAGCAGCGTCAGCGCGCCGCGCAGCTCCTGGCCGTCGCATCGAAGTACGCCAGTTTCCCGATCATCTTGGAGACGGTCCGCGAATGCCTCCAGGACGTCTTCGACGTGCCGGGGCTCGTCGCGCTGATGCGTGATCTGTCGGCGCGCAAGGCCCGTGTCACGGAGGTGGAGACGGCCACGCCGTCGCCCTACGCGCAGTCCCTGCTGTTCCGCTACATCGCCGCGTTCATGTACGACGGCGACTCCCCGCTGGCCGAGCGCAAGGCCCAGGCGCTGGCCCTGGACGCGTCGCTGCTGTCGGAGCTCCTCGGCCAAGCCGACCTGCGCGAACTCCTCGACCCCGCCGTCCTCCTGGAGGCGGCCGCCGAGCTCCAGCGCCTCACCCCCGAACGCCGCGCCACCGACCCCGACACCCTCACCGACCTCCTCCGCGCCCTCGGCCCCCTCCCTTTCCCCGACCTCCTCCTCCGCACCCGCCCCTCCCTCACCCCTCCCCCGAAGACCGCCCTCCCCCAGGAGACGCCCGCCCCGGCAGCCCACCCGGACAACACCTCCCACCTCGCTCCGCCGGACGCTCCCACCGACCCCGCGAGCGACACGAGCGGGGCCGACTCAGCGGACCGCCCACCCAGCGCGACACCCCTCTCTCCCCCGGACGATCCCGCCAGCTCAGCGAACGACACCAACGACACCGACTCCGCGCACCGCCCACCCGGCGCCACGCCCCTCGCTCAGCCGGACGGCCCCGCCGACTCAGCGAACGACACCGACAAGACCGGCTTGGTGGGCCGGCCGGGTGGCGGCGTGTCCTTCGGTTCGGTGGAGGGGGCCGGTGAGGTGGCGGGGTGGTTGCGAGGGTTGGAGGTCGAGCGGCGGGTGATCCGGGTGCGGGTGGGGGGTGTGGAGTGCTGGGCGGCGGTGGAGGACGCGGCGCGGTTGCGGGACGGGCTGGGGACTCCGCTGCCGGTCGGGGTGCCGGAGGTGTTCCTTGAACCGGTGGAGGACCCGGTCGGGGATCTGATGATCCGGTACGCGCGGACGCATGTGCCGTTCACGGCCGGGGAGGCGGCGGCCCGATACGGGGTGGGGACCGCGGTCGTCACCGAGACGTTGAAGCGGCTGCCCGGAGTCGTCGAAGGCGAGTTCACGCCGGGCGCGGCGGGGATGGAGTGGGTCGACTCCGGGGTGCTGCGGATGCTGCGGCGACGGTCGCTGGCGCGGCTGCGGGCCGAAGTGGAGC
>NZ_BAAGZI010000423.1:0-4797 GCF_054778695.1 Actinocorallia lasiicapitis | reverse complement strand
CCCGCCTCGTAGCCGCGCAGCTCCGCCGCGACGCCGCCGGGGCCGGGGGAGCGGCCGAGCCGGTCCACCAGCGCGACGACGTCCTCGAAGGTCTGGTTCATCCCCTGGGCGAGTGTCGGCGGCATCGCGTGGGCGGCGTCGCCGAGCAGGGTGGTCCTGCCGCGCCCCCAGGTGCGGGGGATCCGGTGCCGGTGGTGGGGGAAGATCCCGAAATCGTCCTCGGTGATCGCGTTCAGGACGTCGGGGGCCGGTGCGGCCCAGTGCCCGTACCGCTTCCGCAGCAGTTCGAGTGGCTTGTCGGGGGCACTGCCGTGCCAGGGCAGGTCGAACCAGAAGACGAGCCGCCCGCCCCCCACCTCCATATAGCCGAAATCGCCCTCGCGGCCGACGGTCATCCCCGACCAGTGGCCGAGCGGTGCGAGCGGGGTGGGGATCATGCCGAAGCAGCTCGCGACCCCGGTGGTCGGGGTCGGACGGTCGCCGAACAGGGCGCGGCGGACCGCCGAGTGGGCGCCGTCCGCGCCGACCAGCAGATCGCCCACGTGCACCCGCCCGTCGGACGCGGTGACGGCCACCCCGTCCGGGGTCTCGACATGGCTCGTGTAGCCGCCCCCGAACCGGACGGTCCCCGCGGGAAGCGGCGCGTGCAGATGCCGGAGCAGCTCGGCCCGCGCGGTCATGGTGACCGGGGCGCCCATCCGCTCCGACAGCGCCCGGACGTCGATCACGGCGACGCTCCGGCCCTGCGCGCCACGGACCTCCAGGGCGTCCAGCCGGTTGCCGAGCCCGTCGATCGAGATGCCCAGCCGGTCCAGGCAGAGCGCCCCGTTGTGCCAGACGGTCAGTCCCGCGCCGCCCGTCCGCAGCCCATCAGCACGTTCCAGCACGGTCGCCTCATGCCCCTGCGCGAGCAGCGCCCGCGCCAGGGCGAGCCCACCGATCCCGGCCCCCGCGATGATCACACGCACAATCGACCTCCCGTAGTACTACGACATGTAGTACTACCGTTTTATAGAACTTGTTCCCTCTTCGCACCAGGCCCGGTTCTTTGGCGATCGCTCTTGGCGAACAGGGGGATGGAATGAACCGGGAGCACGTTTGTTGAGTGCAAGAGACTCAAGAAACATGACCCTGAGGAGCAGGATATGAGCGAGACCCTGACGGTGCCGGTGCTGCCGCTCGACGACACGGTCGTCCTGCCCGGCATGGTCGTCCCGCTGGAGCTGGACGGAGAGGTCCGCTCGGCCGTCGAAGCGGCCCGCGCCGGACGTGCGGGCAAGCCCCGGGTGCTGCTGGTGCCGCGCGTCGAAGGCCAGTACGCCGCCTACGGCGTGCTCGCCGTGGTCGAGCAGGAAGGCCGGCTGCCCGGCGGTGAACCGGGCGTGGTCGTCCGCGCCACCTCCCGAGTGAAGATCGGCACCGGGACCACGGGGCCCGGCGCGGCGCTCTGGGTCGAGGGCGCGACCGTCGACATCCCCAAGGCCGCCGACACCGCCGAACTGGTCAAGGAGTACAAGGGCCTCGTCCAGGCGATCCTCCAGCACCGCGGCGCGTGGCAGCTCGTCGACATCGTCCAGCAGATCGACGACCCGTCGCTGCTGGCCGACCAGTCCGGCTACGCCCCCTACCTCGACGTCGCCCAGAAGATCCAGATCCTGGAGACCCCGGACGTCGTCGAACGGCTCGCCCTGGTCATCGGCTGGGCCCGCGACCACCTTGCCGAACTCGACGTCGCCGAGACCATCCGCAAGGACGTCCAGGAGGGCATCGACCAGCAGCAGCGCGAGTTCCTGCTCCGCCAGCAGCTCAAGGCCGTCCGCAAGGAGCTGTCCGAGCTCAACGGCGACACCGAGGGCGAGGAGGACGACTACCGCGCCAGGATCGAGGCCGCGAACCTCCCCGAGAAGGTGGAGAAGGCCGCGCTCAAGGAGCTCGACAAACTCGAACGCTCCAGCGACGCCAGCCCCGAGGGCGGCTGGATCCGCACCTGGCTGGACACCGTCCTGGAGATTTCCTGGAACGAGCGGACCGAGGACGCCTACGACATCCTGGGCGCCCGCGAGATCCTCGACGCCGACCACGCGGGCCTCGACGACGTCAAGGAGCGGATCGTGGAGTACCTCGCCGTCCGCAAGCGGCGCGGCGAACGCGGGCTCGGCGTCGTCGGCGGCCGCCGCTCCGGCGCGGTCCTGGCGCTGGTCGGCCCGCCCGGAGTCGGCAAGACCTCCCTCGGCGAGTCGGTCGCCCGCGCCATGGGCCGCAGCTTCGTGCGGGTCGCGCTCGGCGGCGTCAGGGACGAGGCCGAGATCCGCGGCCACCGGCGCACCTACGTCGGCGCGCTGCCGGGGCGGATCGTCCGGGCGATCAAGGAGTCGGGTTCGATGAACCCGGTCGTCCTGCTCGACGAGATCGACAAGGTCGGCGCCGACTACCGCGGCGACCCGACCGCCGCCCTGCTCGAAGTCCTCGACCCGGCGCAGAACCACACCTTCCGCGACCACTACCTGGAGGTCGAGCTCGACCTGTCGGACGTGCTGTTCCTGGCGACCGCCAACTCCCTCGACACCATCCCCGGGCCGCTGCTCGACCGGATGGAGCTGGTCTCCCTCGACGGCTACACCGAGGACGAGAAGGTCACCATCGCCCGCGACCACCTGCTCTCCCGCCAGCTCGACAAGGCCGGGCTGGAGCCGGACGACGTCGTCTTCCCCGAGGAGTCCCTGCGGCTGATCGCCGGGGAGTACACGCGGGAGGCCGGGGTCCGCTCGCTGGAGCGGGCGATCGCCCGGGTGCTGCGGAAGGTCACCGCTAAGGTCGCGCTCGGCGAACGGGAACTGCCGGTCACGATCGACGACCTCAAGGACTACCTGGGCCGGCCCCGGTTCACCCCCGAGGCGTCCCTGGAGGAGAACGAGCGGCGCACCTCGGTGCCCGGCGTCTCCACCGGCCTCGCCGTGACGGGCGCGGGCGGCGACGTCCTGTACGTCGAGGCGTCGCTGGCCGACGCGGAGACCGGCGACACCGGCGTCACGCTCACCGGCCAGCTCGGCGACGTGATGAAGGAGTCGGCCCGGATCGCGCTGTCCTACCTGCGGTCGCGCGGCGCGGAGCTGGAGCTGCCCGTCGGCGATCTGAAGGACCGCGGCGTGCACATCCACGTCCCGGCGGGGGCGGTGCCCAAGGACGGCCCTTCGGCGGGCGTCACGATGACGACGGCGCTGGCGTCGCTGCTGTCGGGCCGTCCGGTCCGCGGTGACGTGGCGATGACCGGCGAGGTCTCCCTCACCGGCCGGGTGCTGCCGATCGGCGGCGTCAAGCAGAAGCTGCTGGCCGCGCACCGGGCCGGGATCACCACGGTCCTGATCCCCAAGCGGAACGAGCCCGACCTGGACGACGTCCCGGCCGAGGTGCTCGCGCAGCTCGAAGTGCACGCCGTCGCCGACGTCCGCGAGGTGCTGGCGATCGCGCTGGAGCCCGCCCGCACCGGCTCACTGGTCGGCTAGCGGCCGCCGGACCGGCGGGCCCCCGGGGAGGGGGCCCGCCGGTTCACTGCTTCGGGGTGAGCCGGAAGATCCGGATCTCCCGGTCGACGCGGGCCTGGTAGCGGTCGTAGACCGGCCAGACCCGGTTGAGCTCGGCCCACGTCTCGGCCCGGTCCTCACCCTCCAGCAGGGCGCCGACGACCTCGTAGCTCCGCTTGCGGTACTCGACGGTCGCCTCGGGGTTCTTGATGAGGTTGCCCGTCCAGGCCGGGTGCTTCTCCTGGCCGAAGTTGCTGCCGACGACGATCCAGCCCTCGCCCTGCGGCATACAGAGCAGCGGCGACAGACGGCGCTCGCCGCTCTTCGCGCCGATCGTGGTGAGGTACAGGCTCGGCACGAGCGACTGGCCGAGCATCACCTTGCCGCCGGTGAGCCGGTGCACCGTCCGGTCCAGCCGCGGGACGACCTTCGGACCGACCTTGCTGAACCATTTCGCGCCGGACATCTTCTGGAAGAGCGGGCCGAACATCCGCTGGGTGAGGGTGGTCTTGGCGGTGGGGCTGGTCATGGACGCTCCTGGGGGGACTGCCGGGGGTCCGCACAATCTAGCGCTTGGTCGGTAGCTTGGCGAGATCCACCGTTAGCGGGACGCCGCAGGGTAACCGATGCAAGACTCACTGCCACGGACCACTGACCTCCGAGGCACATGATCACAGATAAGCACATTCCGGCCGAGCCCGACGATTTCGTCGGCCGTGAACGCGACATCGAGGACCTGGGCCAGCTCCTCGACGCCGCGCGTCTCGTCACGCTCTGCGGGCCGGGCGGGATCGGAAAGACCAGGCTCGCGCTGCGGGTCGCCCACGGGCTGCCCGTCAAGGCCGCCTGGTTCGTCGAGCTCGCCGACGCGGACGCGGGAGCCGACGCGGACACGCTCCGCGTCCGGGTCACGCAGGCCGTGGGCGGCGCCGAAGGCTCCGGGATCGACCCCGAGTCCGCGCTCCTCGCCGCGCTGCGCGACCGTGAAGGGCTGCTCATCCTCGACAACTGCGAGCACCTGGTGGAGGCCGTCGTAGGGCTGTTGCGGGGGCTGCTGGCCGGCTCGCGGCGGATCAGGGTGCTCGCCACCAGCCGCGAACCGCTGCGGATTCCCGGCGAGAACGTGTGGCGGGTGCCGGCGCTGGAACTGCCCGCGCCCGGCGGACGTCCCGAGGAGTCCGAGGCCGTGCGGATGTTCACCGCGCCACCGATGCCGACATCACCCAGATCCTCGACGAGGCGGGCACCGCGCTGGACGGGATCAATGCCGACGACG
>NZ_BAAGZI010000422.1:0-4813 GCF_054778695.1 Actinocorallia lasiicapitis | reverse complement strand
GGCGCGGTCTCGCTCGCCCGGACGGCCCGTTTCCTCGACGGCCTCGGCCGTGCCGCTCAACACGACGCCCAGGACGGCGCGGCGGAGCCCGACGAGGACCTGCTGGCGGCGCGGGACAGCCCGCACGGCGTCCTGACGTTCGTGCTTCCGCCCGGCCGGGTGTCGGGGCGGCGGCCGAACTGGGACCTGTCACCCGCCGTCGACGGTTCCGCCACGCCCGCGTGGCTCTGACGCGAAAAGATCTACCAAGATCTTCCCGGGCTCTAGAGTGTCCGCCACGTGACGCTCCGGAGTCAAGGAGGAAAGCCCGTGGAACATCGCCGCACCCGGCTCGCCGTGGCCGGTACACTCGCCGCCGTCCTGGCGGCGGGAACCGCCACGGCCGCCGCCGCGCGCCCCACCCCCACCCCCACCCCGACGGCCGCCGCCGCGACCCCGAAGAAACCGGCGCCGCCGAAGAGACCCGCACCGCCCCGACGGCCGCTCAGAAAGAAGATGCCCGCCGGGACCACCACGGCCACGTCGTTCTGGGACGCCCAGACCGCGTCCGGGCGGCCGATGCGGTTCGCGACCGTGGCCAGCCCGTACTGGCCGCTCGGCACCCGGGTGAAGATCACTTACCGGAAGAAGAGCGCGACGGGGATCGTCGACGACTTCGGCCCCGCCGAATGGGCGGTGGCGCAGCACCACCCGCCCGCCCTGGTCGACCTGTCCGAGCCGATGATGCGCAGGTTCACCGGGTTCCGCTCGAACAAGGTGAAGGTCCGGTTCAAGGTGCTGCGCTGGGGCAAGGGCCGCAGCTACCGGACGTCCGGCACGGGCTACAAGACCGCGATGGGCGACTACGCGAGAACGCCCGGCCGGTAGAGACCGGCCGGGCGTTCCGCTAAACGGTCACCGCTATTCGAAGAGGTGCTTGAGGGAGCGGCGGACGAAGGACGCGCGCGCCTCCGCCGTCGGGAAGCCCTCGATGCCGAACCCCGTGTAGACGGTGTCGGCGGTGACGACGCCCGCGCCCTCGGTGAACGCGGTCGTCGAACGGGTCCAGTCATTGCCGTTCTGGCCGGAGCCCGCGGGCGGGCCGCTGACCGTCCAGCCGCCGAGACCGTCCTCGAACGAGGTCGACGACAGGGTCGCGCCGCCCGAGGTCACGACGGCGTCGTCGACGAACACGCCGAGCTGCTGGGTGCCCCAGTCGCTCACGTAGGAGATCGACAGCTCGACCTGCTTGCCCGCGTACGCGGTCAGGTCGATCGACCACTCCTGCCAGCCGTTCGACGGGCCGGAAGCAGCGTTCCACGCGCCGGTGGTGCCGGTCGGCGAGCAGTCCGCGCCCTGGTAGTGCTCGGTGAACGGGTGGATGGTCCGCCAGCCGGACGCGCAGCTGTCGCCCGTCTCCTGGGTGGTGTGGCCGTTGAGGTCGGGCAGCGTCGTCCAGTCGTCCTGGCCGACGGTGTGCGCCTCGACGATCATGTGGTCCCAGCCGGCCTCGGTGTCGTAGGAGGTCTGGAACTTCAGATTGCCGTCGGTCTTACCGGTGAGGTCGACCGTGGTGGTCAGCCTCTTGTAGGAGACGTCGGCCCGGCCCGTGTAGGCGTAGTACGTGCCGGTCTTGGGGTCGAACGGGGCGCCGCCCGGACGGTTCCACTTGATCGGCGCGCTGCTCGCGAACTGCGGGAACTGCGCCGGGGGCAGGAAGCTGGAGGTCGTCAGGAACGACCCCGTGTGGTCCTGGTTGTCAGCGCCGTCGCCACCGTTGAGGGGCGAGGAGAAACCGGCGAACCGGCCATCGGAACCCTTCACCGCGAACGGGTTGCCGTCGGGGTCGCTGCCGCCGCCGTCCACATAGGTGTAGGCGCCCAGGTAGTACTGGAGGAAGTCGTTGAGCAGCGGAAGGCACGGCGGATCGGTGCGCTGGGAGCACTCGGGCGCGCCGGTGGCGACGTCCGGGTCATACCAGTACACACCGTCGCCGGCCGACGCGTAGCCCGCGTACTTGCCCGCGTACAGCAGCTTGCCGCCCTCGTTGAGGTAGTCGCGGACCGACAGCTCGGTGTCGAGCGCCAGCTTCGCGGCGGTGCCGCCCGGCTGGCCCACGGCACGCGTGATGATGTTGTCGCCGGTCTCCCAGACGACCGCCTTGTAGTGGCTCAGCACGCCCAGCGGGTGCGGGGCCTTGCGGTTGTTGGCGTCGATGTCGTAGACGTCGGCGGTGTAGCCGGCGTCCTTGATCGCCTTGGTGTAGGTCGAGGCGTGCTTGGCGGTCGTACCGCCCTGGGCGGGGCTGACGCCGGTGACGTCCTCGTCGGCCAGCACGAGCACCTTCGCGCCCGTGGTGTTGGCGACGGTGTAGGTGAAGTGCTCGGACGCGACGGCCGCACCGGCCTTCTTGCCCTCGAACCAGACCTCGACGGAGTCGCCGGGGTCACCCTTCACCTGGCCGCGGAACTCGCCGTAGTAGTGGGTGCCCTCCTTGCCGTACCGCTCGCCGCCCTGCCACTGCGTGACCTCGCCGACGCGCGGGGAGGCCCCGTTGATCCGGTAGCGGAGCTTCAGGTCGGTGAGGGAGCGCTTCGCGTCGACCGCGATCGGCTGCTTGTGCCCGTAGGAGACCGGGAACTTGTCGACGACGAAGTCCGGGGCCGTCCGGCCGATGGAGGAGACCGGAGCGTCAGGCGTCTGCGCCGACTTGGCGACCGACAGCGCCATCGGGACGTTCTTGGCGAACTCCGCCTGGATCAGGCCCTCGTCGTCAGGGAAGTTGAAGACGCTCTCGCAGTCCGCGGCGTTCCACTGGTCGTCGGGGTTGATGTCGGAGGCCGTCTGGCAGGTCGACATCTCGGGCGTCATGGTGAGGGCGCCGAAGTTGTTGTCGAAGTGGCCGTCGGTCTCACCGTTGGTCGTGTACAGCTCGGCCCCGAGGTCGGGGTCGTAGCCGGGCACGGCCGGGTGGTCGTCGTCGCCGAGGATCGTCTCGAAGACGTGGTCGTCGGGGCTCGGCGTCGCCGTCTGCCAGCCGACGCCGTACAGCAGGAGCTGCGCCGCCGAGTGGTAGTTGACCACGAACTTGGGCCGGACCCGGTCGACGAAGTTGAGCTGCGCCTGGGTCTCCGGCTCGGAGCCCGCCGCGGTGCCGCGGTAGGTCTCGGAGTCGGGCGACGGCGAGGAGCCCTCGTTGTCGTAGCCCCACTTGTAGGGGAAGTTGCGGTTCGGGTCGACACCGTCTCCCGCGGTGATCTGGCCGTCGCCGTTGTTGTCGCGCAGGTTCTTGCGCCAGAGCCGGAAGCCCGGCTCGAAGGTCTTGTCGTAGCCGTCGACGTTCACGACCGGGATGAAGTACAGGTCGGTCGTGTCGATCAGGCTCGTGATCTCGGCGTTGGTGCCGTAGCCGTCCAGGAAGTAGTGGAGCTGGCGGCGGACGTTCTCCGTGGTGATCCACTCACGGGCGTGCTGGGCGGCCTGGAAGACGACCGCGGGACGCGCCTTGTCAGGCAGCGTCGCGGCGTCCTTGGTCACCCGGACGGCCGTGATCGGCTTGCCGTTGACCGTGGTGCCGATGTCGAAGGACTTGGCGATGGCCGGGTGGTCGGCGGCGGCCTGCACGATCTCCTCGTGGATGCCGCCGTCGCCGGAGTAGGGCCGGTAGACGCCGGCCGCGAGGGCCTTGGCCTTGCTCTTCGCCTTGCCGGCGACCTTGACCTGGAGCGGAACTCCCTTGGCCACGAGCTTCGCGCCCTGGTCGCCGCTCATCACGACCTCGACCTTGGACTTGCCGCCGACGGCGGGCGCCGTCGCGATGTCCTCGTGGTCGAGACCGACGTCCCTGATCTTCTGGAGCTGTTCGGGGGTCACCTCTCCGGTGAACACCTGAAGTTGATCCGCACCGTCGGGCGCCGCGGCGGCCGTGGTGGCATGGGCTGCCACCAGAAGGCCGGAACCGAGCGTCACCGCGGCGACGATCGAGGTCAATCTACGCCTCATCGCGTCTCCTGTTCGAGGGGGTCCGGCGGGCACCGCGGAAACGCACGGGGCACGACCGACGAACAATGATCAGATTCACCGCAGAAAAGAATCAGGTCAATACAGACCGTTGTGAATTAACGGCTCCGAATGATGTTGGAATCTTCCCGAGATGTTCGCGGGTCGCGGCGGACCGAAGTGAGCGCGAGAAGCGCCACGTGAAGGCTGGTGCAGGCTTCGACGTCGTCGAGGTCGGTGTCGAGGACCCGTTCGATCCGGCGCAGCCGCTCATAGAACGCCGGACGGGACAGATGGGCCTGCTGAGCCGCGACGGCCTTGTTGCGGCCGGTGTCCAGATAGAGGCTCAGGATCCGGGTGAGGTCGCTGCCGCGCTGGGCGTCGTACTCCAGGAGCGGGCCGAGTTCGCGTTCCACGAAGGTCTGGAGGCGGGCGTCGTCGCGGAGCAGATGGAGCAGACCGCGCAGCCGCAGATCGGGGAGACGGTAGAAGAGCCGGTCGCCGGAGCCCTGGGCGGCGACGTCGGCGACCTGCTCGGCCTCCAGGAACGACCGGCGGACGTCGCGGATCGACTCGACGACGGAACCGGTGGCCATGACCGCGTTGACGTCGTGTTTGCGGAGCGCCTTCGCCATCTCGGTGAGGGCGCTCTCGGCGTCGGCCCGGTTGGGCAGGGACGCCAGGACCCCGACCCTGGCCTGCGGGGTGCCCTCGTCGAGGACACCGACGAGCGCGGCGAGGGTGGCAGCGCGGCTGGCGTTGGCGGTGGCCCCGGCCAGCTCGGTGATCTGCTCGGGCGTGGCCTGGCCGCGCCAGCGGACCACCGCGCCGAGCA
>NZ_BAAGZI010000421.1:0-4814 GCF_054778695.1 Actinocorallia lasiicapitis | reverse complement strand
GACCGGGCTGACCGCGGCCGAAGCTCCGGAGATCCTGCGCGGGCTGGTCCGCGGCCCGGCCCGGCGCACCGCCCACACCGACTCCGGCGGCGGCGAAGCCTTCCAGCGGAAACTCGCCGCGCTGCCACCCGCCGACCGCGACGACCTGGCCCTGGACACCGTCCGAACCCAGGCGGCCGTCGCGCTCGGCCACACCAGCGCCGCCACCATCGAGCCCGACCGCGCCTTCCGCGACCTCGGCTTCGACTCCCTGTCGGCGGTCGAGCTCCGCAACAGCCTGGGCGCGGTCGTCGGGAAACGGCTCCCGGCCACGCTGGTCTTCGACCACCCGAACGCCAGGGCGCTCACCGACCACCTCCTGTCCCTGCTCGCCCCGGCCGCGAACGGCACGGGCGAGCACGAGGAGGCCGCCGTCCGTAGCGCGCTCCGCGACCTCCCCCTGCACCGCCTCCGCGACGCAGGACTGCTCGACAGCCTGCTGGAACTCGCTGGAATCAGAACGGACCGGCCGGACGGCGCCGCCGACGAGCCCGAGGACGACGACGTCTCGATCGACACGATGGACACCGAGGATCTGATCAACATGGCACTCGACGGCTCCGGCCTCGACGACCTGATGCGGGAGGCGTGACATGGCCGGCGGATCCGACGAGAAACTGGTGACGGCGCTCCGCACCTCACTCAAGGAGACCGAGCGGCTGCGGGAACGCAACCGCAAACTGGAGGCCGCGACCCGCGAACCCATCGCGATCGTCGGCATGGCGTGCCGCTTCCCCGGCGGCGTGGACTCCCCGGAAACCCTGTGGAACCTGGTGGCCGAGGGCCGCGACGGTGTGTCGCTGTTCCCGGAGGATCGCGGCTGGGACGTGGCGTCGATCTACGATCCGGTGCCCGGCACCGAGGGCAAGACGTATACGCGTGAGGGCGGTTTCCTCTATGGCGCGGGCGAGTTCGACGCGGGGTTCTTCGGGATCTCCCCGAACGAGGCCCTGGTCATCGACCCGCAGCAGCGCCTGCTCCTGGAGGTGTCCTGGGAGGCGCTGGAGCGGGCCGGTGTCGACCCGCAGTCGCTGAAGGGCGCGCCGGTCGGGGTGTTCGCGGGCCTGATGTATCACGACTACGCGTTCAACAGCAGTTCGGGTTCGATCGTGTCCGGGCGGGTCGCCTACTCGCTCGGCCTTGAGGGCCCGGCGGTGACCGTCGACACCGCCTGCTCGTCCTCGCTGGTGGCACTGCATCTGGCGGTGCAGGCGCTGCGGTCGGGGGAGTGCTCCCTGGCCTTGGCGGGCGGGGTGACGGTGATGGCGACGCCCGGCACGTTCATCGAGTTCAGCCGTCAGCGCGGGCTGTCGGCTGACGGCCGCTGCAAGTCCTTCGCCGAAGCCAGCGACGGCACCGGCTGGGGTGAGGGTGTCGGGGTCCTGGTCGTGGAGCGGCTGTCGGACGCCGTTCGCAACGGCCACACCGTCCACGCGATCGTGCGGGGCAGCGCGGTCAACCAGGACGGCGCTTCCAACGGGCTGACCGCGCCGAACGGCCCGTCCCAGCGACGTGTGATCCGGGCGGCTCTCGCCAACGCCCGGCTCTCGGCCGACCAGGTGGACGCTGTCGAAGCCCACGGCACCGGAACGACTCTCGGTGATCCGATCGAGGCTCAGGCCCTGCTGGCGACCTACGGCCAAGACCGGGAACACCCGCTGTGGCTCGGTTCGATCAAATCGAACATCGGCCACACACAGGCCGCGGCTGGGGTCGCGGGGATCATCAAGATGGTCGAGGCGATACGACACGGCGTCCTCCCGAAAACCCTGCACGTGGACGAACCGACCCCGCAGGTCGACTGGACCGAAGGCGACGTCCGGCTCCTGACCGAACCCCGCGAGTGGCCGCAGAACGGGCGTCCACGCCGAGCCGGAGTCTCATCCTTCGGCATCAGCGGCACCAACGCCCACGTGATCATCGAGCAGGCCCCACCCACAGAACCGGCCCCCGCCCGCCCGCCCGGCCCCGCCCGCACCACACCGCTGCTGCTCTCCGCCAGATCCGCCGAAGCACTGCCCCTCCAGGCCCGACGCCTAGCCGCCCACCTGCGCACCCACCCCGACCAGCCCCCCGGCGACATCGCCTACTCGCTGGCCACCTCGCGAGCGCTACTGGACCACCGAGCCGTCATCCTGAGCGACGACCGCACCACCCTCCTCACCGCCCTCGACGCCCTAGCCGAGAACCAACCCCACCCCGCCACCGTGACGGACACGGCCCGCGACGGCAAACTGGCTTTCCTCTTCTCCGGCCAGGGCAGCCAGCGCCTGGGCATGGGCCGTGACCTGTACGAAGCGTTCCCGGTCTTCGCCGAGGCTTTCGACGCGGTCTGCACGGAGCTGGATGCCCATCTCCGCGGAGTGCCCCATCTGGATCGGCTGCCAGGTGCTGACGCGGGTGGCGCGCTGGGTGAGACCAGCGAGGGTCTGCCGGGTTGGGCGGTCGAGGTCGGTATCGGCTTGGTGGGTCGTTCGTTGCGTGAGGTGGTGTGGGGGGACGCGGGGGCGCTGGATCGGACGGTTTATGCGCAGGCTGGGTTGTTCGCGTTCGAGGTTGCCCTTTTCCGGTTGTTGGAGTCGTGGGGGATTCGTCCGGATTTTGTGGCGGGGCATTCGATTGGGGAGGTCGGGGCGGCGCATGTTGCGGGTGTTCTGTCGTTGTCGGATGCGGCTTGTTTGGTGGCGGCTCGGGGTCGTTTGATGCAGGCGCTTCCTGAGGGTGGGGTGATGGTCGCGGTCGAGGCGACCGAGGATGAGGTCGCGTCGCTGGTCACTGACGCCGTGGGGATCGCGGCGGTGAACGGGCCGCGTTCGGTCGTGGTGTCCGGTGAAGGCGTCGCTGTGGAGCGGATCGCGGAGATCTTCGTGGCGCGGGGACGGAAGACGTCTCGGTTGCGGGTGTCGCACGCGTTCCATTCGCCGCTGATGGAACCGATGCTGGACGAGTTCCGCCGAGTCGTCGAAGGCCTGACGTTCACGTCACCATCGGTCCGGGTGGTTTCGAATCTGACCGGGGCTCTGGTCACCGAGGAACTGGGGGATCCCGAGTACTGGGTGCGGCATGTCCGTGAGGCGGTTCGGTTCGCGGACGGCGTGCGGGCGTTGGAGGCGGCCGGAGCGACCCGGTTCCTGGAGATCGGGCCCGACGGGGTGCTCACCGGGATGGCCGCTCAGTCGGTGGAGTCGGAGAAGGCTCTGCTGGTGGCGGCGTTGCGGAAGGACCGGGCTGAGGAGTGGACGCTGCTGGCGGCCGTCGCGGGCCTGCACGCGAACGGGGCGTCGGTCGGCTGGGGGCGGCTCCTCGCCGGCCGGGGCCGGCGGGTCGACCTGCCCACCTATGGGTTCGACCGGCGTCGGTACTGGCTGACCGACCCGGCGGCGGGCGGACACCCCGCCGCACTCGGCCTGACCGACACCGCCCACCCCCTGCTCGGCGCGGCCGTGACGCTCGCCGGTACCGAGGGGATCGTGCTCACCGGCAGGCTGTCGGTGGGGGCGCAGCCGTGGCTCGCCGACCACGCCGTCGGCGGCACGATCCTGTTCCCCGGCGCCGGTCTCGTGGAGCTCGTGGTCAGGGCCGGTGACGAGACCGGTCTGTCGCGGATCGAGGAACTCACCCTCCAGGCGCCGCTGGTGCTGCAGGAGCACGGTGGTGTCGCCGTCCAGGTGGTCGTCGGGCCTGAGGAGGGCTCGGGCCGCCGCCCGGTCGAAGTGTTCTCCCGGCCCGACGACACCCCCGACCTGCCCTGGACGACGCACGCCACCGGGACGCTGACCGCCGCCATCCCGCCCCGCGAGGAACCGGCCGGGGCGTGGCCGCCCGAGGACGCCGCCGCCGTGGATCTCGCGGGGCTGTACGAGGAGCTCGCGGCGAGCGGTCTACGGTACGGCCCGGTCTTCCAGGGTCTGCGCGCGGCCTGGCGGCGCGGCGACGAGCTGTTCGCCGAGGTCGCCCTGCCCGACACCGCGACGGCCGACCGGTTCCGGCTGCACCCGGCCCTGCTGGACGCCGCCCTCCACACGACTCTCCTGAACACCGACGCCGACGACGGCACCGGCCCCGTCCTCCCGTTCGTCTGGACGGGCGTCACCGTCCACGGCGCGGGCGCGGACACCGCCCGCGTCCGGCTGGCCCCCTCCGACGGCGGCCTCACCCTGGAGTTCACCGACCCCGACGGCGCCCCGATCGCCTCGGTCCGGTCGCTCGTCCTCCGCGCGCTCGCCCCCGCCCAGCTCGCCCCCGACACCCTGTTCCGCCTGGACTGGACGCCGCTCACCACCGCCCACGGCCCCGACGTCCAGATCCACACCGACCTGGCGGACGTCGCCACCCTGACCTCGGGAACCGTCGTCCTCGCCCCCCTCCCGGCCGCCCCCGCGCACACCGTGCCCGAACAGGTCCGCGCCGCCCTTCACCACGGCCTGGCAGCTCTCCAGACCTGGACGTCGGACGACCGGTTCGCCGGTTCCCGGCTGGCCGTCGTCACCAGCGGCGCGCTGGACGGCGGAGACCTCGCGCAGTCCGCCCTCTGGGGCCTGGTGCGGGCCGCCCGCGCCGAGGACCCCGAACGGTTCGCGCTGATCGATCACGACGGAACCGAGGCGTCCCGATCGCGTCTCGCCGACGCCGTCGCCTCCGGGGAGCCCGAGGTCAGGATCCGTGACGGCCTCCTCAGCACGCCCCGTCTGGTCCGTGCCACGGCCCCGCAGCCGGAAACGGCCCGGCCGTGGGAGTCGGGCGGCACCGTGCTGGTCACCGGCGGCACCGGCGGG
>NZ_BAAGZI010000420.1:0-4817 GCF_054778695.1 Actinocorallia lasiicapitis | reverse complement strand
CCGCCCGCGGCCACGGCCGCCGCGGCGGTCGTCGGCTTCCGGGTGATCGCCAACCTGATCTTCCGCCGGCCGCAGGTCAGCCTGCTCGCCGAGGAGGCCAAGGCCGAGGACCTGCCGTTCGTCGTGCCCCGCGAGGCCAAGGGCTCCTACGTCGGCACCGGCTACGTCCGTGAGCTGGCCGACGACCTGGGCGGCGTCTACACCCCCGACGCCCCCGACGTCGGGATCGTCGCCGACCTGGCGATCCTGGACGGCCCCGGCTTCACCGCCGCGCGGATCGACCCCCTGGTCAGGGAGTTCTACGAGCACACCAGCCGGTTCACCCTCGACATCGTCCCGCGGTGGCGGCTCTGGGTGCGTCCCGGCTATCTGCTGTACCGGCGGCTGCTGGCCGAACCGCTGGGCCAGGCGAGCGTCCCGATGAACCAGCGGGAGGCGCAGCGCGGCGTCCGCGGCCGGATCGACACCATCGAACTGCCGGACGGCAAGCTGATCCGCGGCTGGATCCGTTCGTTCGCCGCCGACGACCGGCCCATCTACGTCGGCATCTACACCACCTACCGGGACGCCGACCGCGGCTATGTGAGCGTCGGTTTCCCGCTGCCGCACGCCAGCTTCACCGCGACGCTCCTGCCCGCCGCCCGTCCCGACGGCGGCCTCACCCTGACCAGCGAGAGCGAACTGCCGCACCCCGGCCACTACCTGACCTACATCGACCCCGAGGACCGCGCCCTGACCACGGCGGCTGTCCCGGGCTTCGCCGAGCGGCTCGACGTCTACGTCAAGGACGGGGTGCTCCGCGCCGAGCACGCCTTCAAGGTGTTCGGCCTGCCGTTCCTGGTCCTGCACTACACGATGGACCGCAAACCCTAGAGCTCCTCGCGCAGCCCCCAAGGCGAGTCGTAGGCGGTCAGCAGATCGAGGAACGGGCGCGGCGGCAGCGCCTCGGGCCCCAGGATCCCCTGCCCCGCCCAGGCACCCGAGGCGATCAGTTCCAGCGCGACCAGCGGGTTGACGGCCGTCTGCCAGACCACGGCCTGCGAGCCGTACTCCCGCATCGACCACTGGTTGTCGACCACGTGGTACAGGTACACCTCGCGCGGCCGCCCGTCCTTGACGCCCTTCACCCAGGTCCCCGCGCAGGTCTTGCCGTGCATCAGCGAACCGAGCGTGGCGGGGTCGGGCAGGCAGGCGGCGACGACGTCGCGCGGCGACACCACGGCCGTCCCGACGGTGACGGGTTCGGTGCGGTCGAGTCCGAGCGCGTGCAGGGCCTTGAGCTTGCCGATGAAGTCGGCGCCGAGCCCGTACTTGAAGGTGACGCGGCCGGTCTCGACCCAGCGCGGCACCAGCAGCACCTCCTCGTGCTCGACGTTCACGCACTCGACCGGGCCGATTCCGCCGGGGAAATCGAAGATCTCCGGTTCGGAGAACGGTTCGGTGGTGAACCAGCCGCGTTCCTTCTCATAGACGACGGGCGGGTTCAGGCACTCCTCGATCGTCGTCCAGATGGAGAAGGACGGCGCGAAGTCGTGGCCGTCGACGGTGATGTTGGAGCCGTCCCTGATCCCGATCTCCTCGATCTCGTCGAACAGCTCGTCGGCGGCGTACCGGGCGAAGACGTCGGCGAGGCCCGGCTCGACGCCCATGCCGACCAGCGCCATCCGTCCGCTGTCGGCCCAGGCGTCGCCGCGCGCGAACTGGTCGTCGCCGAGTTTCACGCCGCACTCGGAGTAGGGCCGGTCGGGGTGCGGCTTGGACAGCGACATCGCCATGTCCAGGTAGTGGGCGCCGGCGGCGAGCGCGGCGTCGAACAGCGGCAGGACGAAGCGGGGGTCGGTGGCGTTCAGCAGGACGTCGCAGCGGTGCTCCAGCAGCAGCGCCGTCACCGCGAGCCGGTCGGAGGCGTCGATCGTGGCCGCCGCGAACCGGGGGTCGGCGACGGCCGTGACGGCGGCCTCGGCCTTCGCCCCGTCGTAGTCGGCCACGACCATATGGTCGAAGAACGTGCGGCGTGCCGCGATTCGGGTGATGGCCGTGCCGACCCCGCCGGCCCCGACAAGCAGAATGCGCATGATTTTCTCCAATTTGCTATGGATTCCGTAGGTAGATGCCCTGATGATGCGCTGATATCGTTTTTAACGTCAACCGTGTTGGCATAAGGAGGAGGTGTCCGGTGGCCAAGCAGATGATCGGCGACGGGCCGCGCCGCCGCCGTCCGACCAGGCAGGGGCAGGTCCTCACCCATGAGGTGATCGTCGAGACGGCGCTGCGGATGCTCCGCGAGCACGGCGCGGCCGGGCTGACGATCATCCGGCTGGGCGTGGCGCTGGGCGCGGACCCGAGCACGATCTACCGGTACTTCCGCGGCATGGACGAGCTGGCCCTGGCCATCGCCGACGAGCTGTGGGGCCGCGCCCTGCACGGCTGGCGTCCCACCGGCGACTGGCGGGCCGATCTCCGCTCGCTCGGCCTGCGCGTCCACGCCGCCTACCTGGCGCATCCGCAGGCCGCGGTGCTCACCGCGAGCCGGGTCTCGGGCAGGCCGCACGAGGTGGCGATGGACGAGACCATCCTGGGCGTGCTGCGCGGCGCGGGACTCCCCGACGCCGAGGCCGTCCGGCTCTTCCACACCTTCATCGACCAGGCGCTGGCCTTCGCCGTCCTGGACGCGGCGTCCCTGGCCCTGCCGGCGGCGGCACGGGCGTCCGACCAGGAGGTCTGGCGTGCCACCTACGCCCGGCTGCCCGCCGAGACCCACCCCAACATCGCCGCCACGGCCCCCCATCTGATCGCCCGGATGAACGACAGCGCCTACCCCGCGGCCCTCGACGCGTTCCTGTTCGCCGCGGCCCAGGTACCTCGAAAGAACGCCGCAGGAAAAAATCTTGTTAAAAGTCCGTAATGGCGGCAGGGCCGATCCGTCTTCCCCACACGTCGTTACAGTGGAGGAGATCTCAATGCCTGACATCAGCCAGGTGGTCACCCTTCCCGTGCGCCGCATCGAGCTCGGGTTCTCGTTCGAGCAGGACATGCGGCTCGCGGCCGACCTGCGCGAGCACGTTCCGGACATCGCCGTCGAGGCGGTCCGCCGGATCGAAAAGGAACTGCCGGAGTTCATCCGGCCGCACGACCCCCGCTACGCGGCAGGGGTCTCGCTGGGTGTGGAGTGCGCCATCGGCCATTTCCTCGACCTCATGATCGATCCGGGCACGAGTTCGGCAGAGGTCCTGGAATTCTGGCGCAAGGTGGGCGAAGGAGAGGCCGGGGAAGGCAGAACCCTGGACTCCTGGCAGGCCTCGACGAGGATCGGCGCGGGCGTCGCCGTCGAACGGCTCACGGAGCTGGCCGAACGGCTGGGCTACAAGCCGTCTCCCGCGGCCATGGCGGCGATCACGAACGCGGTCTTCGGGTACCTCAGCCAGATCGCCGTCGTGGTCGCGGAGGGCCACGCCGATTCCGCGGCACGCGCCGCGGGGCAGCGCCAGGATCGTAAGCGCCGCCTCATCGACCTGCTGCTCGGCCAGCCGGTCCCCGATGCCAAGGAGGTGAAGGAAGCCGCGCTCAACGCCGGCTGGACCGTCCCGCGGACCGTCGCGGCGGTCGCCCTGCAGGAACGCGGCCCCGATACCAAGCGGCCGAACCTGCCGCAGGAGATGCTGCTGGCGCTGCATCTGCCCGAGCCCTGCCTGATCGTCCCCGACCCGGACGGTCCCGGCCGCCACCAGCTGCTGGAGCAGAAGCTCCAGGGCTGGACGGCCGCGATCGGGCCGACGGTGCCGATCAGCGAGCTCGCCGAATCGGTCCGATGGGCGCGCCGGGCACTCGCGCTCGTCGACCAGGGACTCATCGACGCCTCCAAGCCGGTCCTGGCCGAGGCCCATATGCCGATGATCGTGATGATGCGGGACCGGGCGTTCGTCGAACGCGTCATCAACCGGCGGCTCGCGCCGCTGCTCGCGATCCGGCCCGCGCAGCGGTACCGGCTCGCCGAGACCCTGCTGACGGCTCTGGAATGCGGTTTCAACGCCACCGAGGTGGCGGGGCGGCTGCACCTGCACGCCCAGACCGTCCGCTACCGGATCCGCCAGCTCGAGGACCTGTTCGGCTCCGTGATCCACACGGCGTCCGACCGGCTGGAACTGCACATGGTGCTGCAGGCGTGGCTGACCCTCAACGCGGAACCCATGGAACGCGACGAACTGCGCACGGGCTGATCACCAAGGCCCGTCCGGCGCCGGGGGACCGGGGCCGGGCGGGCCTGCTCCTATTTGACGCCTTCGAGGTTCCAGCCCTGCGCGGCCATCCCGGCGAACGAGGCGGGCTTCAGGCTGGGCGGCTGCAGTCCCGACCAGTCGGCCTGCAGGAAGTAGCCGTCGGTCGTGGTGACGCTGGTGCCGAACGCCCCGTTGACCACATGCCAGATCTGGTCGGGGCCGCCGCAGTCGGCGACCGCGACCTTGTACTCCGAGCCGCCCTCCCAGAAGACGCCGGCGCCCTCCGCGCCGCGCGCCATGCACTGGCCGGTCGCGCCGTTGACGAGGGTGAACCCGCCCGTGGTGTCCTTGCGGACCCAGACGGTGTCCATGGCCTCGCAGCTCCGGGTCTGGACGACGGCCGCGCCCGAGGAGGACAGACAGGACTTCAGGCTGGTGTTCCGGATCCGGATCGAACCCGCCGGTACCTTGAGGGGCGCGGGTTTCTTCGGCCCGCTGCCCGGCGGCTTGGGCGAGGAGGGGCGCGCCGTCTTCGGCGCGGGATCGGCCGGGGAGGGCTCCGCTGAGGTCGGCGCGGTGGTCGGTGACGCCGGCGGCGCC